>DAIDOU010000054.1 GCA_027458945.1 Acidobacteriota bacterium | reverse complement strand
CCTCATCGAGCGCGCCGCGGCGGCCGGCCCGGTCACGCGTGCGTTGCGCCACCACGAGATGATGCTGAGCTTCGACAAGGTCTACTTCACGATGATCTTCGTCGCCCTCGCCGCGGCCGTCCTCTCCCTCGTCAAGGAACGGGAGGAACTCTCAGGGCGCAAGGCCGTCGAGGCGCCGCTGGAGTTCTGAACGGGGCCCGCCGGCCTCAGCCAGCGGCGGGCCGCGGGGCGAAGCGAACCCAGCGCAGCGCGAGCGGCAGCAGGCCGAGCGCGGTGACGAGCGCGGTCATCACGATCGGTGCCAGCCTCTCCTCGGCGCCGCGCACCGCGGTCTCGGGCCCCCGGCTCGCGCCCTCGACGTCCACCAGGTGCTCGTAGTGCGAGATCAGCATGATCGAGTTGCGCAGCGTGATCCCGAACACGGTCACGAACCCGACCAGGGAGCCGAGCGAGAGGTCGCCGCCGGCAGGTCGTCGGTGACGCCGAAATCGATCCTCCGGTCCGCGAGCGCCTGCGTGCTCACCCCGATCGCGCCGACGACGCGAACGAGGGCCAGCGCGCGCTGCTGCTGCGCCGACGCGAGCGCGACCCCCGGGCTCTCCGATCCCGCCGCCGCCAGCGCGGCGGCGGCCGCCAGCCCGGTGCCCACGCGTCTTGCGGCCCCACGTCCCCTCACAAGACGTGAACCCAGTTCATCTACCGGAGCTGTCAAGAACTCGCATCGCGCGGGCGCGGACGAGCCTGGCGTCGTCTAGCTCGACGGCGAGAGCAGGGAGTACCCGAGCAGGCGGTAGACCAGCTTGGCGGCGAGGAAATCCGGCGCGACGAGGCCCGCAATCGGCGCCAGCTCGACGACGTCGAACCCGACGATACGCCGGCGACGCGCCACCTCGCGCAGCACCGCGAGCGCCCGGTACCAGTCGAGGCCGCCCGGCTCCGGCGTGCCGGTGGCGGGCATGATCGCCGGGTCTAAGGCGTCGAGGTCGACGGTGACATAGACCTCGTCCGGCAGCGCCTCGACGACCCGCCCGATCCAGCGCTCGACCGGCGCGCCTACGGCCTCCGGCGCGAGCACGGTGCAGATCCCGCGCTTCTCGATCAGCTCGCGCTCCTCGCCGGTCAGCGAGCGGACCCCCACCTGCGCCAGCGGCACGCGGTCGTCGAGGAGGCGGTGCATCACGCAGGCGTGGTTGTGCGGCGAGCCCTCGAACTCATCGCGCAGGTCGGCGTGGGCGTCGAGCTGCAGCACTCCGAGCCCCGGGTGCCGCGAGCGGACAGCGCGCACCAGCGGCGCCGTGATCGAGTGCTCGCCGCCGAGCGCGACGAGGAAGCGGCCGGCCGCCACGATCTCGGCCGCCACGCCCTCGATCCGCCGCATCGTGGCCGCGGGCCCGGAGGTGTCGGGGACGACGGCCGGCAACGTCTCGATCCCGACCTCCTGCCACGTCTCGCAGCCCAGTTCCTCGTCGTACGTCTCGAGGTGCGTCGAGGCCTCCAGGATCGCGATCGGGCCGCGCCGCGCGCCGGGCTGGTACGAGGTCGTCAGGTCGTACGGCACCGGCAGCACCGCGACACGGGCGGCCCGCGCCGGCTTCTGCCCGGCGGGGACGCCGAGGAACTCCTGGTACGGTGCGTAGCGCTCGTCGCTCACCAGCCGCCTCCCGTCGCGCGCCCGCCGTGCGCTCGCGCCACCGTTCAGTCGAAGAGCAACACCGCGGCGGCGACGACCGTGGTCCACTTGCCGGAGCGGCCGACGACCGCCGACTGGGTCACGTTGCGCGTCGTCACGATCTTGTTGGAGATCTTCCAGATCTGGCGCTTCTCGTCCCACGACTGGTTCTCGTCGAACTCGACGCCGAGGGTCGAGGCGAGCATCGAGGCGGCGAGGTCCTCGGCGTAGTCCCCCGCCTCCTTGGCGTTCTGGCCGAACGCGTGGTGCTCGGAGAGGTAGCCGTACATGCGGCGGTCGGCCGGCACCGCGACCCCGACCGACGCCGCGGCCATGCGGTGCGGTTCGTTCGTCTCGGCGCGGCTCATCACCACGAACGCGATCTGGCCCGGCTCGAGGAACTCCTCGCCCTTGGCGCGGGTGATGATCCGGCAGCCCGGTGGGTAGATCGAGGACACCGACACCAGGTTCAACGCCGCGATGCCGGCGTCGCGCAGCGCCAGCTCGAACGACTGCAGCTTCTCCTGGTGCACACCGACACCGTTGGTCAGGTACAACTTCTTCGGCACGAGGTTCGCGGGCATCTCACCCTCC
>DAIDOU010000053.1 GCA_027458945.1 Acidobacteriota bacterium | reverse complement strand
GCGGTCGAACACGCTCCGACGTTGACGGAGGAGGAGCTGCAGGAACGGTTCCGCCGCGCGTTCCTCGAGTCGGTGCGCCACCACCTCGTGGCCGACGTCCGCGTCGGGATGTTCCTCTCCTCGGGGCGCGACTCGACCTCGACGGTCGCGCTGGCGCGCGAGGCGGGGGCGGCGGACCTCAAGACCGTGACGCTGACGTTCACCGAGTACCAAGGCACGCGCCGCGACGAGGCCCCGCTGGCCGAGGAGGTCGCCCGCCACTACGGCACCGACCACAGCACGGTGCGGATCACACGGGCCGACTTCGCCGAGGAGTTCCCCCGCGTGCTCGAGGCGATGGACCAGCCGACGACCGACGCGGTGAACTCGTACTTCGTCAGTCTGGCGGCGGCGCGCTGCGGCCTCAAGGTGGCGCTCTCCGGCACCGGCGGCGACGAGCTGCTCGGCGGCTACGGGACGTTCCGCAAGGTCCCGGCGATGGTGCGGCTGGCGCGCGGCCCGTCGCGGCTGCCTTGGCTCCCCGACGCGCTGCAGCGGGCATACGTGGCGCTCACCCCGAGGCACAACACCCACATCAGCCAGAAGCACGGGGCGATCCTCAAGTACGGCGGCAGCTACGCAGGCGCCTACCTGCTCAAGCGCGCCGTGTTCATGCCGTGGGACCTGCCTGAGCTGATGGGAGTCGAGGCGGCGCGGGCGGGCCTCGAGCGCCTCGGCATGGTCGGGCTGATCGAGCGGGCGCTTCACCCCGACCCGCGGCAGCCGTTCCTGCGCATGGTCGCGCTCGAGTCGTGCCAGTACCTGCGCGACCAGCTGCTGCGCGATATCGACTGGGCGAGCATGGCGCACTCGCTCGAGGTGCGGGTGCCGCTGGTCGAGCACCACCTACTGCGCGACGTGGCGCCGTTGCTGGTGCACGCGACGGGCCAACGCAAGCGCTTCCTCACCCGCAGCCCGGCCGGCGGGCTCCCGCCTGCCGTTCTCACGCGCGGCAAGACCGGGTTCTCGGTGCCGGTGCGCGAGTGGATGCTCGGCGGCGAGAACGGCGGGAAAGGGCGGGAGTTCGGCCGCCGCGGCTGGGCGCGCCACGTCTACGACGTCGCCTTCCGCCGGCAAGACGCGCTCTGACGGCGAACCGCGCGCGGCGCGACGCCTACTTGCCGAGCTCTTGCAGCGTGCGCAGGAACGTAATCACGTCTTCGCGCGCCAGCATGCCGACGATGCGCCTGTCGCGCACGACCGGGAGCTGGTTGACCCCGTCGCGGTCCATCTCCTGCAGCGCGGCCCACAGGCCAGTCTCCGGGCCGACGCTGCGCAGTGTGTCGATCGGCAGCATCACCTGGGCGGCCGAGGTGCGCGCCCATTCGGAGCGCGGCACCTCGCGCAGCCGGTGCAGCGTCATCAGGCCGACCGTGTCGGGGCCGCGGGTGACGAGGAAGCAGCGCCGCCCGCTGCCGAGCACGTGGTCGTCCACGAGCTGCTGCAGCGTCATCTCGGCCGGGACCGCGGCGCAGCTGCGGCCCATCGCCTGGGCGACGGTGTGGCCGCCGATGAGGTCCTGGACCACCGCCTGCTGCACCTGCGAGGTGGCGGCGCTCTCGAGGAACCATCCGATGAACGCGGTCCACAGGCCGCCGAGGTTGCCGGCGAACACCTGCCACATGCCGACGAAGATGAAGACGAAGCCGAAGAAGCGCCCGACGTTGGCGGCGATCACCGTAGCGCGCCGCATGCTGTGCGTGGCGCCCCAGACGAAGGCGCGGAAGACGCGCCCGCCGTCGAGCGGGTACGCCGGGATCAGGTTGAAGAGCACGAGGACGAAATTGATGTAGGCGAGGTACTTGAACAGCCCCCACAGCGGCGGCACGCCGGCGGCGAGCGGCTTCGCGAGCCAGAAGAGACCGGCGAGGACGAGGCTCGTGAACGGGCCGGCCACCGCGATGAGGAGCTCCGCCACGGCGGACGGCGGTTCGGCGCCGATCGTCGCCACGCCGCCGAAGATGAAGAGGTTGATGCTGCGCACCGGGATCTTGTACCGCAGCGCCACCACCGAGTGCCCGAGCTCGTGCAGCAGGACGCTGGCGAACATGAGGATCGCCGTGGCCGCGCCGGTCGCCCAGTAGAGAGCCGGCGCCCAGCGCGGGAACTCGGCCGGGAAGTAGCTGGTGGCGAACGACCAGGTGAGCAGGGCGAAGATGAGGAACCACGAGTAGTCGATGCCGATCGGGATCCCGAGCACGCGCCCGAGCGGGATGTTGTGACGGGTCATGCGCCGCCTCCTCGATTCACGCCGCGCGGTTTGGTGCCGGAGAAGGGGTTCGAACCCTTACGCCCTTGCGGGCCGGAGATTTTAAGTCTCCTGCGTCTGCCATTTCGCCACTCCGGCATCGCGCCGGCCGCGGTGCGCCGGCCCGGCCCCCCGCGTCCGGCCGTCATGAGTGCATGAGCGCCGCGACCTCGGTGACGGCGCGCAGCGCCTCGGCCGCGGGGCCGTCCACCATCTCCACGTGGCCGCCGCGGTCGAGCACCGCCCGCGCCATTCGGTCCACCAGGTGCGGCTCACGCTGGAGGTTCCCGCCGCACACCGGGCAGCGCTCGTCGGCCGGGTCGAAGAGCATGTGGCAGGCGTGGCACACGCCGCCCTCGATCGCCGCGCCCTGCAGGTAGACGAGCTTCCACACCCGCCCCTCGTTGATCGCCTCGAGGGTGGCGGCAAGGCCCGCCACCGCGCGTCCGCCCTTGCGCACTTCCTTGAGCAGATCGCGGACGATCTCGAGCTCCTCGGCACGCTCGATGCGGGTCTGCACCTCGCTCGCTCGCGCGAGGATGTCGTCGGTGGTGGCGGTGACGGGGATCGGCAGCACCTCGACGAGACGGCCGCGCAACCGTTTCGGCAGCGCGCGGGCCAGCTCCGAGGCGACGCCCACGTTGCCGCCGATGATCAGGCGGTCCACCTCGAGCTGGTCGAGCAGGCGGGCGATCTCGGCCGCGACCGTCCGCACGTGAGCGGACACGCTCTCGTCGTGGTGCCGCTCCATACGCGACTGCGAGCGCAGCTTGTCGCTGGTGGGAGAGTCGGGCCGGGGCGGGACCTGAGAGATCAGGTCCCTGTGCTCCTCGATGTCGCCGAGAAAGACGGTGAGCAGGCGGGCCCGCTTCTGGTCCACGAGGACGATGCCGAAGCGCTCGTGCTCGTCGAGCGCCTCGAGCAGGGGACGGAGGAACGCGCCGTGGCTCCAGTAGGAGAACGACGGCAGCGCGATGCGGATGACCTTGCGGAACGTGACCCCGAGCCCGCGGTGGCGGGCGAGAACGAGCGTCTTCCCTGTCGGCTCGATCGTCCTGAGGATCTCCTCGGCTTCGTCGCAGGTGAGCGTCAGCTCGTCGTCGTCGGGGTGCGCCGCCCGCAGCTGCTTGAGCATGTCCTTGAGGTGCGTCTCGAACTGGCGCTTGCGGTTGGCGGCGTTGGTCTGATCGACGTCGAGGTACACGGTCAGCGTCTTGCCGGGGGCCTGGGAGAGCTGCTGGAGCTGCTCGATGTCACGATGTCGGATCACCGCGACCTCCCTTTCCGATACTGCGATTCAAGTATAGGTGAGCCCGCAACCCCCGCCAGCGACGCGAGGATCACCGCGGCGCTGGCCGCCACGTTGAGCGACTCGACCGGCTCGAGCAGCGGGACGGAAACCTGCGTCCCGCACGCCGCCGCGACCTCCGCCGACACCCCCTGGCCCTCGTTGCCGAAGGCGAGCAGGAGCGGCGAGCGCGGCCGCCAGCGCGGCAGCTGCGTCCCCGTTCGCCCGGCGGTGGCCGCCACCTCGCCGCCCGCGCGCCGCACCGCCTCGGCGAGCGGGCCGAACAGCGCCTCGGCCTCGATGGGAAGCAGCAGCGACTGCCCGGCCGAGCCGCGCACGGCGCGCGGCGAGAACGGGTCGGCGCACCCCGGGGAGCAGGCGACGCCGGTGGCGCCGAACGCGGCGGCGCAGCGGATGACCCCGCCGACGTTGCCCGGGTCCTGCACGCGGTCGAGGTAGACCACGACCCCGACCGGAGGGACGCGGGCGGCCGGGGTCGCGACCACCGCGAGCACGCCCTGGGTCTGTCGCGTCGGAGCGATCTGCGCCGAGGTCGCGGGATCGAGCAGGTGCGCGCGCCCGGCGGCGAACAGCGGCGCGAGCGCGGCGCTGGCGCGCAGCGCCTCGAGCCGCTCGGCGACCGTGAACAGCTCGACGATCGGGACGCCGGCGGCGGCGAGGTCGAGCGTGAGCTTGAGCCCGTCCACGACCGTGAGTTTGGGCTCCTGGCGTTGGACGATGCGGCGCAGGCGGGCGACACGCGCGCTGTGTCGGCCGAGCGGCTCGGGCGCGGGCGGCTCACGCATGGTGGTCGCAGGGGACGGGGCGGTGGCTCATCGACTCAGTGTAACCGCGCCCGCGAGCCGTCCGGCACCGTTCTCCGGTGTCCCCGGAGCGGGTGTAGAATCGAGGCGCGCTCACCGCCGTGACACCGGGCTGACAGAGCGCGAATTCCAGTCCGACATCGCCGGGGGGGGGGCAGGATGGCGAAAGCTCACGCGGCAACCGTTCTCGCGCTTTTGGCCGTGGCCGTTCCGGGCCTCTGTTTCAATGGGCCCGACCCGCGCACGCCGTCCGGGCAGTTGGCCGCGTGCGGCGGCGCCGCGAACTGGCACGCGCTGGGGTACCTGAAGTTCACCGTCAAGATCACCAGCCCGTCGGGCGTGCAGGGGCCGTACCTGTACCGCTGGGACCGCCGGGACGGGTTCCTCCGCCTCACGGCGCCGGCGGCGGGCGGGGGGAAGACGGCGATCGCGATCGACCTCGCGTCCAAGACCGGAGGGGCGTGGATCGACGGCGCGCAGCTCACGGGTTCCCGGTTGGCCGACACCATGAAGTGGGCGCTGCAGCGGTTCGGCGAGGACACGTTGTGGCTGACGTTTCCACTCGACTGGGGGATGGCGGGCGTGACGGTCAAGCCGCTCCCCGACGTGCCCGAGGCCGGCGGCGCGATGGCGCCCGCCGCGGACGTGCTCTCGGCGGTGGGCGACTGGAAGGTGACGCTCGACCCCGCCACGGGACGGCTCGAGCGCACGGTCCTGGCGCGAAGCGGCGGCACCCTGACCGTGACCTGGAGCGACTGGCAGGCGCACGGCGGCGTTTACTTCGCCCATGAGCGCACGATCGCCGAGACCGGCGAGACGGTGGACGTCGACGTGCTGCAGGCGCTGCCGCAACCACCGGCCGGGGACTTCTGACGCCGCGACCGCCGGCTCGCCTTGCGGCCCCCGCCGCGGCGGTCTACGATCGCGCCGCCATGAGACCCGAGGAGCTGCGCCCCGAGCTGGTGACCGACGAGGCCGGAGTGTCTCGCGTCTGCGCCGCCGCCGCCGCCGCGGGGGCGCTTGCGGTCGATACCGAGTCGGACTCGCTGCACTCCTACCACCACAAGCTCTGCCTGATCCAGCTCTCGTTTGCGGGCCGGCACGTGGTCGTCGACCCGCTCGCGTGCGGCCGCGCCACCCTGCAGCCGTTCGCGCGGCTGCTCGCCGACGAGGGCGTCGAAAAGGTCATGCACGGCGCGGACTACGACCTGCGCGTGCTCGACCGCGACCTCGGCGCCCGCGTCGTGCGGCTCGCCGATACCCAGCTCGCGGCGCAGCTCCTGGGCGAGCCGCAGACCGGTCTGGCGACGCTCGTCGAGCGCGAGGTCGGGATCGTGCTCGACAAGAAGTACCAGCGCGCCGACTGGGGCGCGCGGCCGCTGGAGCCGGAGCTGCTGGCCTACGCCGCCGGCGACACCGCCTACCTCGCGGTGCTGCGGGCGCGGCTGGCGGCGCGGCTGGAGGAGCTCGGCCGGGCCGCGTGGTGGGCGGAGGAGTGCGCGGCCCTGGAGGCGGTGCGCTGGGAGCCGCCCGTCCCGGACCCGCTCGCGTTCGAGCGGGTCAAGGGCGCAAAGGCCCTGGCGGGCGAGGCCCGCGACCGGATCGCGGCGCTGTGGACCTGGCGCGAGGGCGTGGCCGCGGCGGCCGACGTGCCGCCGTTCAAGGTGCTGCGCGCCGAGACGATGCTCGCACTGGCGGCGACGCCGCCGGCCGACCTCGCTGCGCTGGGCGCGACGCCGGGGATCGGCCGGGGCACGCTCCGCCGCAGCGGCGGCGAGCTCGTGCGAGTCCTGGCCTCGGCCGCGCCGGTGCCGGCCCGGGAGAGAGTCGGCCGGCCGCCGGTCGACCGCGAGCGCGAGCGCCGGGTGCGAGAGGCGCGCGATGCGCGCGACCGGGTGGCGAAGGAGCTGGGCATCGAAGGGGGCGTGCTGGCGCCGCGGGCCGGGCTCGAGCAGGTCGTCGACCGGCGGCCCGCCGTCGAGGCGGAACTCGCCGATTGCCTCGGCCGCCGCTGGCGCGCCGCCGTGCTCGCGCCGGCGCTCCTCGTCCTCGTCGAGAGCTGGCGCGACGGAGCGCGCCGCCCGGATGCCTCTCCGGCGTGACGAGGCGCTGGTCCTGGCCCGGTACCCGTTCCGGGAGCGGGACCTGGTGGTCGTGCTGCTCGGCCGCGCCTCCGGCCAGCTGCGGGCGGTGGCGCGGCGGGCCCGCTCGCTGCGCTCGTCGCTGGCCACCGCGACGGAACCGCTGGCGCACGTTCGCGTGAGCTTCTTCGAGCGCGCCGGATCGGAGCTGGCGACGCTCGACGAGGCGGTGATGGTCCGCTCGGCGTTCGACCTGGCGGCCCGCCCCTCGGCGTGGGCCGCGGGGCAGGTCGTCGCGGAGCTGGC
The DNA here is from genome assembly GCA_027458945.1 of Acidobacteriota bacterium. GTDB lineage: Bacteria > Acidobacteriota > Thermoanaerobaculia > Thermoanaerobaculales > Thermoanaerobaculaceae > RBG-13-68-16. The sequence continues at coordinate 51 of DAIDOU010000053.1, read as the reverse complement.
GCTCGTCTACTGCCCGCCGGGCCAGCGCGCGGAGCCGGCGTTCCGGCTGGT
>DAIDOU010000052.1 GCA_027458945.1 Acidobacteriota bacterium | reverse complement strand
CCCGAACCTGAGCGTGTTCGCCGAGGTCGTCAGGCCGGAGCGGATCAGCTTCTCCAACGGCGGCGGCCGCAAGGGCGCCCCCAACGTCAGCTTCGACGCGACCTGGACGTTCGAGGCGCTCGACCCGCGGCGGACGAAGCTGACGATACGCATGGTCTTCTCATCGACCGCCGCGCGCGACCACGTGGTGCAGGAGTACGGGGCGCTCGAAGGCGGCGTCCAGACGCTCGAGCGCCTGGCCGAGCACCTCGCCGGGAGGCCGTAGCCGGACCGCCCGGATCTCGGGACAGGGGCGGGCGGGGCCCGGCCCCGCCCGCCGCCGACGCCGTGCACCTCCGCGCCGCGAGCGCCGATGCCCGTGGCGCGGCCGTCTCGGCCGCGCGCGGTGGCCCAGCGTGCGTGCACGACGCCGTTCGCGCTGGCGATCGCCGGGCGGGCGAGACGCCCGCCCCACGGGAGCTAACCTCACAACCTCGGCAACCGGCACTCCGGAGCGCTGCCCCTCCGCGGCGCGAGCGCTCTTCCCATTGGCGAGCGCTTCGCCACGAACGGCACTCCGGCCCTGACGGGCCTTCGTGCCTTACGACCAACACACAGACCGGCTCGCCCCGCCGTCGCTTCGTGGCTCCTCTGCTCCTCCGCTCCTGAGCTCCTCAGCCCCTCTGCTCCTCTGCTCCTGAGCCCCTCAGCACGGGGCCGTCGTTGTGCCAGAATGTCACACTCCCGCTCCACCATCTGACCGATAGGCACCAGTCGTCCGCGGGAGTGGATCGTAAGCCGATGATTGACAGTGTGTTGCTGGATGTGGTACAGAGATTGCGTCACAACAGCCAAGGTCCGCTGTCTGCACGGTGTGCTTTGGCCGCGGACCGGGAGGGGACGGATGGTCGAGCGGCGGGCGGTACCGAGAGTCGAGCCGAAGCAGCCGCTGGCGGCCAGCGTCTTCATGGACCAGCCGGCGCGCATCCTCGACATCTCCTCGCGCGGGGCGCAGATCGAGCTCGCCGCCGCGCTGCGGCCGTCGGGCGCGTGCGACCTGCGCATCCGCTTCGCGGAGGCGGAGTTCGCGGCGCGCGCCAAGGTGCTGCGCTGCCGCGCCTGGGAGGTTGGCGAGGACGACCACCGCGGCATCCTCTACCGTGCCGGCCTGCAGTTCGACGAGCTGGACCCCGAATCGCTGGCATGCCTGTCGTCGAACGTCCTCTACGCCGAGGCCTGACCCTCTCCTTTGACGTGTGATCCGCCGTGTGACCGAGCCTCCCTAGCGCGCCGCTCGAGCGTCGTGTTGCCGGAGCGACGGGCCGTGGGTTTCGTTTCTGTGGAGCGCGCGCTCCGCGCGTGCTCGAGGCGTTCGTGCCTCGCCACGAGAGCGCGTCCGGCGGGCGCGCCCCACATCTCCGGATCCAGAGGCCGCTCCCGACTTGACGTCATAGCGAGGCCCGCCGCCAGGCGGGCCGAAGCAATCCAGCAGGCAAACGAGGGCCGCAGACGCGACGCTCCCCGGGACGCTCCAAGATCCTGCGAGATTGCTTCGCGTCGCCTGCGGCGCCGCTCGCAATGACGTGCCAGTGGGCGGACCGCGATGCCTGCACCCTGCCGCCGTGCTACGCCTGCATCGTGCCGGTGCGCCCGTAGCGCACGTGCCAGCCGAGCGCCTCCTCGAGCAGGTGCGGCGTCTGCTTCCCCGGCGACACGTCGAGCGCGCGGCGCACGTACTCGCGCAGCGCCGGCCGGTAGTCGGGGTGGGCGCAGTGCTCGATGACCTGCTCCGCGCGCTGCTTCGGCGACAGGCCGCGCAGGTCGGCGAGCCCCTGCTCGGTCACGATCACGTGCACGTCGTGCTCGGTGTGGTCCACGTGCGAGACCATCGGCACGATGCACGAGATCTTGCCCCGCTTCGCCGTCGAGGGCGTCATGAAGAACGAGATGTAGGCGTTGCGGGCGAAGTCGCCGGAGCCGCCGATGCCGTTTTGGATGCGCGTCCCCATCACGTGCGTCGAGTTGACGTTGCCGTAGATGTCCGCCTCGATCATGCCGTTCATCGCCAGGCAGCCGAGCCGGCGGATGATCTCCGGGTGGTTGGAGATCTCTTGCGGCCGCAGGATGATGCTCTTGCGGTAGTCGTCCATGTGGGCGTTGATGCGGTCCACCGTGGTGGGGCTCAGCGAGAACGCGGTCGCCGACGCGACCGTGAGCTTGCCCGAGTTGAGCAGCTCGATCATCCCGTCCTGGATCACCTCGGTGTACGAGGTCAGCCCCTCGAACGAGCCCTGGTTGAGGCCGTGCAGCACCGCGTTGGCGATGTTGCCGACGCCGGACTGCAGCGGCAGCAGGTTGGCGGGGAGCCGCCCCTTGACCACCTCGTGGGCGAGGAAGTCGAGGATGTGGCCGGCGATCCGGCGCGAGTCCTCGTCCGGCGGGGCGAACGGCGTGTTGCGGTCGGGCGCGTTCGTCGCGACCACCGCCAGCACCTTCTCGGCCGGGCACTCGAGGTACGGCGTGCCGATGCGGTCGCCGGGATGGGTCAGCGGGATCGGCTGGCGGTCGGGCGGCAGCGCGAAGCGCTGGTAGATGTCGTGCATCCCCTCGAGCTTCTCGCTCTGCCACGAGTTGACCTCGAGGATCACCTTGGTGGCGCTGTCGATCCACACCTTGTTGTTGCCCACCGACGACGAGGGGATCAGGGCGCCGTCCTCGCGGATCCCCGTGACCTCGATGACGGCGACGTCGAGCGGGCCGAGGAACCCCTG
>DAIDOU010000051.1 GCA_027458945.1 Acidobacteriota bacterium | reverse complement strand
AGGACGACGGCCCACGTCAGGCCGGAGGTGATGATCGTCCGCGACAGCGTCGCGTTGATCGCTTCGTCCATGACCGTGATCAGCGGCTTGCCGCGCTCGAGCTTGAGGCGCTCGCGAATGCGGTCGAAGATGACGACCGTGTCGTTGGTCGAGTAGCCGACCAGGGTCAGCAGCGCCGCGATCGTCGGCAGGTCGATCGGCCGCTGGGTGACGACGAGGGCGCCGAGCGTGATCAGCGTGTCGTGGAAGTTGGCGACGATCGCGCCGATACCGTACTGGAGCTTGAAGCGGAACCAGATGTAGATGAGCATGCCGAGCAACGAGAACGACACGGCGTAGATCGCCTTCTGGCGCAGGTCCTTGCCGACGACCGGGCCGACGTTGTCGGCCGCCAGCACGGCGAACTCGCCGAAATGCGCGTTCTGCGTCAGGTACGCCCTCGTCGCGGCGGACAGCGCCGTGAGGCCGGCGAGCTGCTCGGGACCGCTCACGACCCCCACCTGCTTGCGCAGGCCGAGGATCGCGTCGGCCATCGGCTTGTAGTGCACCCGGCGCTCATCGACCGTGCCGCCGGCGTTGTCGGGGTTCGCCTGCACCAGGGCGTCACGCAGCGCGTCCGAACCCTCGAAGTTGATCTCGATCGGGTGCGCGCCGCCGAACTCCTTCTCGAGCGCCGCGATCATCTGGGAGGTGTAGTCGCCTTCCTGGTTCTTCGGGTTCTGCATGTGGACCAGGATCTGGTGCGCCGAGGCCTCGTCGAACCGCTGGATGGTGACATCGCCGAGACCGAGCCCCTCGAGCGCCTTGCGCACGCGGCCGAGGTCCGGCTCCGACGTGAACTTGAGCGTGAGCTGGGTGCCGCCCGCGAAGTCGACGCCGAGCTTGAGGCCGGGGCCGAAGAAGATGAGGCCGATCGCCACCAGGTTCAGGACGGTGGACGCGATGATCCAGTGCCAGCGGTACTCCATGAAGCGGATCTTGGTGTTGTGGAAGAAACGCATTGCGTCCCCCTAACCTAAATCGAAAGCGTCTTGGCCTGGGCGCGCCGAGACAGCTCCGTCTCGAAGATCGTTCGCGACACGAACACGGAGGTGAACATCGAGATCAGCAGGCCGACGGTGAGCGTGACGGCGAACCCCTTGATCGGGCCCGTCCCGAACTGGAAGAGGAAGAGCGCCGACACGATCGTGGTCACGTGCGTGTCGATGATCGTGCCGAACGCGCGCGAGAACCCGAGCGAGATCGCGTTGCGCACCGTCTTGCCGAGATCGAGCTCCTCGCGGATGCGCTCGAACACCAGCACGTTCGAGTCCACCGCCATGCCGATCGTGAGGATCACGCCGGCGATGCCTGGGAGCGTGAGGGTGGCGCCGAGCGCCCCGATCGCTCCGAGCAGCAGCACCGCGTTGAGCACCAGCGCGACGTTGGCGTTGATGCCGGCGCCCTTGTAGTACACGAGCATGAAGACCGCGACGAGCACCAAGCCGACGATGCCCGCGGTGAGCCCGCGGTTGATCGAGTCGCGCCCGAGGCTGGGACCGACCGTCCGCTCCTCGAGGTAGGTGATCGAGGCGGGGAGCGCGCCGGCGCGCAGCACGAGCGCCAGGTCCTCGGCCCCCTGCACCGTGAAGTTGCCCTCGATGATGCCCGAGTCGGAGATGCGGCCCCGGATCGAGGGCGCCGAGCGCACCTTGTTGTCGAGCACGATCGCCATGCGATCGCCGATATGGGCCCCGGTGTAGGCGTCGAACTTCTTGGCGCCCTCGGGGTTGAGGGTGAAGCTCACGGCCGGCTGGCCGTACGAGTCCTGCGAGCGGCGGGCGTTGCGCAGGTCGCGGCCGGTGACGACCGAGGCGCGCTTGAGCAGGTAGTACTCCTTGCCCGAGACGCGCCCCTCGACGTCCTCGATGTCGCCGGAGACGACCTCGTCGTCCTCGGGTACCTTGCCGCCGGTGGCGGCGAGCAGCGCCTCCTCGGTGGGCGCGACGCTGACGACCGGCTTGATCTCGAGGAACGCGGTCGAGCGGATCAGCTCCTTGACGCGCCCGGGGTCGTCGACGCCCGGGAGCTGGACGACGATGCGGCTGCCCTCGATCCCCTGGCGCTGGATCACCGGCTCGGACACGCCGAACTGGTCGATGCGGTTGCGGATCGTCTCCAACGCCTGGCGCACCGCCATGTCGCGGATGTTGCGCGTGACCTCGGGCTTGAGCGTCGCCTTGACCTCGACGCCGCGGTCGACCGAGAACTCCCCGAGGCGGTCGTCGATGATCTTGTCGAGCACCTTGGCGGCCGTGTTGGACGCGGGCTTGAGCACGAAGCCGTTCCCCTCGGGCGTGCGCTGCAGCTGGACCGGCGGGAACCCCTTATCGGTCAGGTCCACCCGCACCCGCTCGATGGCGTCGTCGACCTCGGCGCGGACCGCGTCCTGGGTGTTCACCTGCAACACGAGGTGGATGCCGCCCTTGAGGTCGAGCCCGAGGTGGATCTTCTTGTTCAAGGGCACCATGAAGAACACCGCGGCGACGGTCACCGCCGCGATCAGCGCCCAGCGCCACGTCAGCTTGCGTTGCATCGGACCTCCCTACTTGGGCTCGCTGGGAGTCAGATCGACGCTCCCGGCGTCCTTGGCGAGACCGGCCACCGCCGAGCGCGCCACCTGGATCTTGACGTTGTCCGCGATGCGGATGGTGAGCACGTCGCCGTCCGTCTCGACGACCGTGCCGAAGATGCCGCCGGTCGTGATCACGCGATCCCCCTTCGTGAGCTTGGCGAGCAGCTCCTGATGCTTCTTCTGCCGCTTGCGCATCGGCATGATGAGCAGCAGATAGAAGATCCCGAAGATGAACAGGAAGGGGAGAAACTGGAACAACGGGTTCTTTGGGTTCATGGTCGTCCCTCGTCCTCAGCCGTCCGCGACCTCCGCCGCGAGCAGCTCCTCGCGGAGCTCAGCGAAACGGCCGGCCATGATAGCCCAACGGACGCGTCTCATCAAGGACAAGAAAAAATGCAGGTTGTGCACGGTCGCGAGGACCACCACCGCGGCCTCGCGCGCGAGGTACAGGTGGCGCAGGTACGCCGTCGAGCAGCGCCGGCAGGTCGGGCAGTCGCACGCCGGGTCGGGGGGCTCGTCGGCCAGCTTCCAGCGCGCGTTCTTGAGCACGACCGGGCCGCGCGAGGTGTGCAGCAGGCCGTTGCGGGCGTTGCGGGTGGGGAGCACGCAGTCGAACAGGTCCACGCCGGCGGCGACGGCGTGGACGATGTCGCGCGGTGTGCCGACGCCCATCAGGTAGCGCGGCCGCTCTTGCGGCAGCAGCGGCGCCGCCTCCGCCACCGCCTCCCACATCGCCGGCGGCGGTTCGCCGACGGAGAAGCCGCCGAGCGCATACCCCTCGAAGCCGACCGCCGCCAGCTCCTCGGCCGAGCGCCGCCTGAGGACGAGGTCGAGGCCGCCCTGCACGATGCCGAACAGCATCGTGTCCCCGCCGGGCGGCAGCGCGGCGCGGCAGCGGGCGGCCCAGCGCGAGGTCATCGCCACCGCCGCCTCGAGCTCGAGCGCGGTGGCTGGCAGCGCCGGACAGACGTCGAGCGCCATCGCGACATCCACGCCGAGGCCGCGCTGCGCCTCGACGCACCCCTCGGGGGTGAGGCGCAGCTCGGCGCCGTCGATGTGGGAGCGGAAGGTGACGCCGCCGTCGTCGATCTTCCGGCGTTGCGCCAGGGAGAACACCTGGAAACCGCCGGAGTCGGTCAGGACCGGTCCCGGCCAGCCCATGAACCGGTGCAGCCCGCCGAGCGCCTCGATCGCCCCGATCCCCGGGCGCAGCAGGAGATGGTAGGTGTTCGCCAGCACCATCTCCGGGGCGAGCCGCTCCAGCTCCCACGGGGCGAGCCCCTTGACGCTGGCGGCGGTGCCGACCGGCATGAACGCCGGCGTGCGCACGACCCCGTGCGCCGTCACCAGCTCCCCCGCCCGCGCCCCACCCTCCCGCGCGACGACAGAGAACTCGCCGGTCACGCGGCCTCCCTCACCGGCCGGCCCCGGTGATCGCCCGCCGCCGAGGAGCGGAGGAGCTGGAGAGACAGGGAAAAAGGGAAAGGGAAAAGGGAAGACACGGCAGAGGAACTGAGGCGCAGAGGCGCGGAGGAGCAACGGCCAGTGCGTGAGGCAGGGTTGGTCATTGCTCGTCGTTTCCGCTCGGCTCCTGAGCTCCCCTGCTCCCAGGTCCTCGCCGCCGACGATCCACAAACCACGGCCCACGGTCTCTTTCGGACCACGGACCACTGACCACGGACCACGTCTCTTCCGTGCCCGGTGCCCTGCCCCTTCACTCGCCGCTGCCCAGCTTGAGCTGGACGACGTGGACGTCCGGCGGCAGCGCCAGGGAGAACAGGCCGGGGTCCAAGGGCTTGTTCATCTGGATCTCCGAGAACGAGTACTCGGTGCTGTCGCCGTCGTGCTCGGTGTAGGCGACCCGCACCGGCAGGAGCGAGGTCCGGTCGATCTCGATCTCGACCGAGCGCAGGCGCTTCTTGATCATGTGCGCGGTCGGGTTGAGCAGCAGCGTGTAGTTGGCCGGCGGGCCGGGGTCGCGGAAGGTAAACGAGAAGTACGCCGTCAGCTTGTCGAGCGGCTCGGCCGCGGAGATGAAGCGAAAGACGCGGCGCTGCGCCCGGCCGACCTCGATCCGCTCAGCGCGCTTCTCCTCCGGCCGGTAGGTGATCGCCACGCCGCCCGCCAGCAGGACCGTCATCGGCCGCGGCGAGGTGTACTCCCAGCGCACGCTGTCGGGCGCCTTGAAGTAAAACATCCCGCTCGAGACCGAAGGCTCCGCCAGCAGGCGGCTGGTGCGGCGCTGGACGAACCGCGCCGACAGCGTCGTGAGGCCGGACTGCACCTGGCTGATGCGCCGCACCAGCGCGTCGAGCTTGTCGACGCCGTGCAGCCCGGGAGGCAACGGCTCCTGCGCCAGCGCCGGCGAGCCGGCGAGCAGAGCGAGGGCGATCAGAGCGCGGCCGGTCATCGCCGGGCACCGTAGCAAACGAGCGCGCGGCCGGTCAACGTGCGCCCTCGGGCGGTTTGGGCGAGATCTCGTACGCGATCTGCTCGCGCGACAGCGTCACCTTCGATCCGGGGGGGACCGAGGTGGTGAGCCACACGTTGCCGCCGATCACCGAGCCGCGCCCGACGACGGTGTCGCCGCCGAGGATCGTGGCGCCGGCGTACACGACGACGTCGTCCTCGAGCGTGGGGTGGCGCTTGGTGCCGCGCACCAGGCCGCCCTTCGCGTCGCGCGGGAACGAGAGCGCGCCCAGCGTCACGCCCTGGTAGAGCTTGACCCGGTCGCCGATCACGGTCGTCTCGCCCACCACCACGCCGGTGCCGTGGTCGATGAAGAACTCGCGGCCGATCGTCGCGCCGGGGTGGATGTCGACGCCGGTCTCGTTGTGCGCGAACTCGGTCATGATGCGCGGGACGAGCGGCACGCCGAGGCGGAACAGCAGGTTCGCGATGCGGTAGGTGAACACGGCCTTGACCCCCGGGTAGGCGAGGATCACCTCCTCGAGGCAGGTGGCGGCCGGGTCGCCCTCGTACGCCGCACCGACGTCGGCGGCGATCAGCTGCATGACGTCGGGGAGGCGCTCGAGGAACGCCGCCACGACCTCGCCCGCGTTCGGGCCCGCGGCGGTCCGATCCCGCCCGCGGCCGCACTCCGCCGCGAGCGCGCGGCAGACCTCGCCCTCCAGCTGCCGGGTCAGGGCGTAGAGCTGGTCGCCGAGGTGCCCATGCAGGTACTCGCGGTAGAGCGCCTGATCGCCGAAGTAGCCGGGGTAGATGACCTCCTGCAGGCCGCGCAGGATCGCGATCACCTCCCGTTTCTGCGGCAGCGGCGCCTCGCCGCCGTGGAAGAGCGGCTCGCCGCGCTCCTCGACGCGCTTGATGATCGCTCCGATCGCGTTGACGATCCTCGCCGTGTACTCGTTCCTCGCCACGCTCGCTCCTCGCTGTCCCGCCGCGGAAGGCCACGACGGCCCGCTGCGATTCTACCCGTGGTGCCGCCCACCCCGCTGGCCTACAATCCTTTGACGGAGGCGTGCGTGTCTCACGAACCAGTGGTCGTGAGCTTCGCCGGCGAACGGCGCCGGGTGCCGAGCGGCACGACGGTGGAGCAGTTCCTGACGCAGGTCCACGGCGCGGTCCCCGACGACGTCCTTGCCGCCCTGGTGAACCGGCGCCTGGTGGCGCTCGATTTCCCCCTGCGCGGGTTCCAGGTCGACCTCGAGCCGGTCCGTGCCTCGTCGCGTCACGGCGAGGCCGTGGCCCGCCGGAGCGCCAGCCTCGTCCTGCTCGAGGCGGCGCGCGAGCTCTACCCGGAGGCGCACCTCGCCGTCGGCCAGTCGCTCGGCGGCGGGTACTTCTTCTCCTGGCACGCGGACACGCCGCTCACCCCCCAGACGGTGGCGTCGATCGAGCGCCGGATGCTCGAGATCTGCGCCGAGGACCGCCCCTTCGCCCGGCGGAGCGCGACGATCGAGGAGGCCGAGGCGATCTTCCGCGCCAGCGGCGACCAGTCCAAGCTGGCGCTGCTCGCCATCCACCGCGCCTCGACCGTCGCGCTGGTCTCCTGCGGGTCGTTCGTGGACATCGCGCACTTCACCGCGGCGCCCTCGACCGGGCGGGTGCGGGGGTTCGCGCTGGTGCCGTACGAGGACGGGCTGCTGCTCCGGTTCGGGCGCAACGGCGACCCGGCGCACCTGCCGGCGCTGCAGCCGCAACCCAAGCTGTTCGCCACCTACCGGGAGACGAGGCGGTGGAACGAGGTGCTGGGCGTGGCCAACGTCGGCGCGCTCAACCGCATGTGCCTGTCGGGCGAGATCTCCGACCTCATCCGCATCGCCGAGGGGTTTCAGGAGAAGAAGATCGCGGCGATCGCCGACGCGATCGCCGCGCAGGCGGGGCGCGTGCGGTTGGTGCTGGTCGCCGGACCGTCCTCGTCCGGCAAGACCACCTTCATCCACCGCCTCGGGATCCAGCTGCGCGTCAACGGCATCGAGCCGGTGGGCCTCTCCCTCGACAACTATTTCGTGGACCGCGACCGGACCCCGCTGGGCGAGGATGGCACGCCGGATTATGAGGCGCTGGAGGCGCTCGACCTGCAGCTCTTCAACACCCACCTGGCGGCGTTGCTGCGCGGCGAGGAGGTCGAGATGCCGCGCTACGACTTCGTGCGCGGGCGCCGCGCCGAGGCGGACCACGCGCGGCGGCAGCGGCTGTGGCCGCACCAGGTCCTGATCGTCGAGGGGATCCACGGGCTCAATCACCGTCTTACCGCCGCAATTCCCGATCAGGCGAAGTACCGCGTCTTCATCTCGGCGCTCACCCAGCTCACGCTCGACGACCACAACCGCATCTTCACCTCGGACGCGCGCCTGCTGCGCCGGATCGTGCGCGACCGCCTCTTCCGCGGCCACCCGGCGACGCACACGCTCGAGATGTGGGACAACGTGCGGCGCGGCGAGGCGCGCGGCATCTTCCCGTTCCAGGAGGAGGCCGACGTCATCTTCAACTCCGCGCTCGTCTACGAACCGGCGATCCTGCGGGTCTGGGCCGAACGGTTCCTGCTCGAGGTGCCGCGCGAGCACCCCGCGTACACCGAGGC
>DAIDOU010000050.1 GCA_027458945.1 Acidobacteriota bacterium | reverse complement strand
CCGCGCGCACCGCTCGGCGCGAGCCGGTCGAGGTCTTGCGGTGGGTCTGAACGACCGCGCCCTGTGGGAGCTGCAGTGGCATCCGGCCGGCGGCGGCCGGGTCCGCCGGCTGGTGCTGACGTGGCGCGGTCTCCGCCGCGCTCTCGTCGTCCTCGGGCTCGTCGGAGTGGTCGTGCTCGCGTTCGTCCTTGCGTTGCCGCTGGGGCTGCGGGCGTTCCTCACCTCGTTCACGGTCGATGCCGCGCGGCGCGAAAACCGCACCCTCAAGGCGCGGCAAGGCGACCTGCGCGAAAGGGCGGCGGCGCTCTCCGGGCGCGTCTGGGCCGACGTGCAGCGCGGCCGCCGCCTGGCGTGGGCGGTCGGGATCGGCGGCGCGACGTGGCAGCCGCCGTGTCCGGCGCCGCCCGCCGCCGGCGCCGCCGACGCGGCGGTGGCATCGTGGCTGTCGCGGCAGGGGGCGCGTCTGGACGAGCTCGGCGAGGCGCTCGGCGGCGCCGGCTCGGGCCGGGCGCCGTGCCCGCTCCCCGCGCTCCCCACCGGGCTCCCGATCGGTCGCTCGGAGGCGGTGCCGGTGGCGCTGTACGGGTGGCAGGTGTCGCCGTTCACGGAGAAGACGGCGGCGCACTTCGGCGCCACGCTGGCCGCCCCGGAAGGGACGCCGGTGCTGGCCACCGGTGCCGGGCGCGTCGTGTTCGCCGGCGGCGCCCGGGAACACCGCAGCAACGACTGGGCGCGCCTCGGCGGTCTCGTCGCCGTCGACCACGGCGGCGGCGTGCTCACGATCTTCGGCCACCTGCGTGACGTCGCGGTCAAGCGCGGCCAGAGCGTGGCGCGCGGCGACACGATCGGCACGGTGGGGCAGACCGGCTGGACGCGCGTGCCGGCGTTGTACTACGAGGTGCGATGGCCGCTCGGAGGCGTCAGCCGGCCGATCGACCCGGGTCTGGTGACGCTCTCACTGCCGGTGCCGGAGCTGGACGCGCACCTCGCCGATCCGACCGGCGGGCTGCCGCCCGAGTACCCGCAGATCGATCGGCTGCTGGCCGGCGGCGTCGCCCGCCCGGGAGCACACCGGCCGGTCGCCCGCGTTCCCCGGCGCCTTCGTCACGCCGCGCCCGCCCCCACCCCCCACCGCTGACGCCGCATCTGCGAGGTTTCACGCCGCCAGCGGCTCGATCGCGAGACACGCGAGCCGCGGCCGAATGTTGCCGCCCCCCGGGGGCGGTGCTAGGCTTCACGAACGGCGCGCCCGCGCCGGGAGGGCTGGATGGTCGAGACACACCTCAAGCGAACGCCGCTGTACGAATGTCACGTCGAGGCGAACGCGCGCATCGTTCCGTTCGCGGGCTTCGAAATGCCGGTGCAGTACACGGGCGTGCTCGAGGAGCACCGGGCCGTGCGCACGGCCGTCGGGCTGTTCGACGTTTCGCACATGGGCGAGATCGAGGTCACCGGGCGGCGAGCGCTGGACTTCGTGCAGTACGTGACCTGCAACGACGCCTCCAAGCTCACGCTCGGGCGGGCGCAGTACTCGGGCCTGATGACGCCTCGCGGCACGTTCGTGGACGACCTGCTCGTTCACAAGATGGCGGACGAGCGCTACTTCCTGGTCGTCAACGCGGCCAACAAGGACAAGGACTACGCCTACCTGTGCGCCCAGGCCGCGGGGTTCGACGGCGTGGAGGTCACGGACCGCTCGGACGAGTACGCCCAGATCGCCGTGCAGGGGCCGAAGGCGCTGGCGACGTTGCAGAAGTTGACCGCGACCGGGCTCGCCGAGATCAAGTACTACCGCTTCGTCGAAGGGGCGGTCGACGGCGCGCCGGCGATCATCGCGCGCACCGGCTACACCGGCGAGGACGGCTTCGAGGTCTACGTCGCCCCGGCGGACGCCCCGCGCCTCTGGCGCGCCCTGCTCGCCACCGGCCGCGAGTCCGGCATCGTCCCGGCCGGGCTGGGAGCCCGCGACACGCTCCGCTTCGAGGCGTGCATGCCGCTGTACGGGAACGATATCGACGACACGACGACGCCGTTCGAGGCGGGTCTCGGCTGGATCGTGAAGCTCGACAAGGGCGGGTTCCTCGGGCGCGAGGCGCTGGTGCGGCAGCAGGGCGACGGCGTGCGCCGCTCGCTCGTGGGGTTCGAGATGACCGGCCGCGGCATCGCGCGGCACGGCTATCCGATTCTGGCCGGCGGCCGGGCCGTGGGGCAGGTGACGTCCGGAACGCACGCGCCGACGCTGGGGCGCGCGCTGGGGATGGGGTACGTGCCGGTCGAGAACGCCGCGGCCGGCTCGCCGTTCGAGGTCGAGATCAGGGAGCAGCGGATCGCCGCGCGGGTGGTCGAGATGCCGTTCTACCGGCGGGCGCGCTAGGGGAGCGAGGGAGGACAGGCCATGGCACAACCGAACGATCGCATGTACAGCAGGACGCACGAGTGGGTCCTCCTGGCCGGCGGCGAGGCGACCGTGGGGATCACGCAGTACGCCCAGGAGCAGCTCGGCGACGTCGTCTTCGTCGAGTTGCCGGCCCCGGGGAAGAAGGTCGAGAAGGGCGCAGCGCTCGGCAACATCGAGTCGGTGAAGGCGGTCTCCGAGGTGTTCGCCCCGGTCTCCGGCGAGGTGACCGCGACCAACGGCGACCTCGAGAGCCGGCCCGAGCTGGTGAACCAGGAGCCGTACGGCGGCGGCTGGCTGGTGCGCCTTTCCGTCGCGCCGGGCGCGGCCGACGGTCTGATGGACGCCGCGGCGTACGAGAAGTTCCTCGCCGAGGAAGGCGCGCACTGATGCACCGCTACCAGGCGGGGGAGGGCGACCGCCGCGCCATGCTCGAGGCGGTCGGGTGCTCCACCGTCGACGAGCTGTTCTCGACGATCCCGGCCGCGGTGCGCGGCGCACTCGACCTGCCGCCGGCGCAGAGCGAGGAGGAGGTGCGGCGGGAGTTCTGGGCGCTCGCGAGCGCCAACGCCGCGCCCGAGTGCTTTGCCAGCTTCCTCGGCGCCGGCGTGTACCGCCACGTCACCCCGGCGGTGGCCGACGCACTGCTGCAGCGCGGGGAGTTCTTCACCGCGTACACGCCGTACCAGCCCGAGGTGAGCCAGGGGACGCTGCAGGCGATCTTCGAGTTCCAGAGCTACGTCTGCCAGCTCACCGAGCTGGACGTCGCCAACGCCTCGCTGTACGACGGCGCCACCGCCGTCGTCGAGGCGGTGCTGATGGCGGCGCGCACGCTGCCCGGGCGCCGGCGCGCGGTCGTGGCCGGCGCGCTCCACCCCGACTGGCGCGCCGTCCTCGCCACCTACTGCGAGCCGATGGGGCTGGCGATCACCGACGTCGCGTGGGGCGGCGACGGGCGGGTGGATCTCGAAGCGCTGGCGCACGCCCTCGGCGACGACGTCTGCGCCGTGGTCGTCGCCTCGCCGAACGCCCTCGGCGTGATCGAGGACCTCCCAGCGCTGGCGCGCGCGATCGCGGCCGCCGGCGCGCTCGGCGTGCACGCGGTCGCGGAGGCGACCTCGCTCGGCATGCTGGCGCCGGGCGGCCGCTTCGGCTTCGACGTCGTCTGCGGCGAGCTGCAGGCGTTCGGGATCCCGGCTGCGTTCGGCGGTCCGCTGCTCGGCTTCTTCGCGGCGCGGCAGCAGCACTTGCGGCAGATGCCGGGGCGGCTCATCGGCGAGACGGCCGACGCCGGCGGGCGGCGCGGCTACGTGCTCACGCTGTCGACGCGCGAGCAGCACATCCGGCGCGCCAAGGCCACGTCGAACATCTGCACCAACCACGGGCTGATGGCGCTCGCCGCCACGATCGTGATATCGCTGCTCGGGAAGAAGGGCGTCCGCGAGGTGGCGCTCGCCTCGCACGCCAAGGCGGAGTACGTCAAGACAGGGCTCAGGGCACAGGGCGCAGGGCACAGGGTGCAGCTCGCGTTCCCGGACAGCCCGACGTACGACGAGTTCCTCGTGCTCCACGACGACCCTGACGGGCTCCTCGCCCGGCTCAAGGGCGAGGGGATCCTGGGCGGCGTCTCCACGAGCCGGTTCGGGGCCGGGTGGCCGCGCGGGATCCTGATCGCGGCCACCGAGCGCAACACGCGCGAGGAGTGCGACCGCCTGCTCGCCGCGCTCGGGAGGCTGGCATGAGCGAGACACGCACGCTGCGCGAGCGGGAGGGGCTGATCTTCGAGCGCTCGTCGGCCGGACGCGTCGGCTACCAGCTGCCGCCGCTCGAGGTGCCGGCGGCCGACCCGGCCGCGACGGTGCCCGCCGGGCTGCTGCGCGGCGAGATCGCGGACCTCCCCGAGGTGAGCGAAGTGGACGTGGTCCGCCACTTCACCCGGCTGTCGAAGTGGAACTACAGCGTCGACGAGGGGCTGTACCCGCTCGGGTCGTGCACGATGAAGTACAACCCGCGCATCAACGAGGAGATCGTCCGCCTCTCCGGCCTCGCGCAGCTCCACCCGCTGCAGCCGGAGGAGCAGGTGCAGGGGGCGCTCGCGGTGATGTGGGAGCTGGAGCAGGCGCTGCTGGCGGTGACCGGGATGGCGCGGGTCACGCTGCAGCCCGCGGCCGGCGCGCACGGCGAGCTGACCGGCATGCTGATGATCCGCAAGGCGCTGCTGGCGCGCGGGGAGCGCCGGCGCAAGGTGCTGATCCCCGACTCGGCGCACGGCACCAACCCGGCGTCGGCGGTGTTCGCCGGCTTCGAGACGGTCGAGATCGCCTCGACCCCGCGGGGCACGCTCGACCTCGGCGCGCTCGCTCGCCACCTCGACGGCGGCGACGTCGCGGCGCTGATGGTCACGGTGCCCAACACGCTCGGCGTGTTCGAGCCCGAAATCGTCGAGGCGGCGGCGATGCTGCACTCCAAGGGCGCGTTCCTGTACATGGACGGCGCCAACCTCAACGCCTTCGTCGGCATCGCGCTGCCGGGGAAGATGGGCGCCGACGCGCTGCACATCAACCTGCACAAGACGTTCTCGACGCCGCACGGCGGCGGCGGCCCGGGCGCCGGGCCGGTCGCGGTCTCGCCGGCGCTGGCGCCGTACCTGCCGGTGCCGACCGTCGAACGGACCGGGGATCGCTACGCGCTGTCGTACGACCGGCCGGCGACGATCGGCAAGGTGCGCGGCTTCTACGGCAACTTCGCGATGCTGGTCCGGGCGCTCGCCTACATCCGCTCGCTCGGCGGCGACGGCCTCCGCTCGATGGCCGAGGGCGCGGTGCTCAACGCCAACTACCTGCGCGCGCGGCTGGCCGGCGACTACCACCTGCCGTACGACGGACCGAGCCTGCACGAGGTCGTGTTCGACGACTCGATCCAGGCGGCCGCCGGAGTAAAGAACATCGACATCGCCAAGCGGCTGCTCGACTACGGCTTCCACCCGCCGACCATGTCGTTCCCGCTGATCGTCCACGGCGCCCTGATGATCGAGCCCACGGAGAGCGAGGGGATCGACGAGCTCGACGCGTTCGTCGCGGCGATGCGGGCGATCGCGCGCGAGTCGCGCGAGGAGCCGGAGCTCGTCAAGGGCGCGCCGTACTCGACGCCGGTGCAGCGGCTCGATGAGGTGAGGGCCGCCCGCCAACCGGTGTTGCGCTGGCGGCGCCCGGCCGATTGAGCGGCCGGACGGCGGCCGCCCGAGGGGGAGCGATGCAGCGCACGCATGTGTTCGTCGACTACTGGAACTTCCAGCTGCGCTGGAACGAGCGTGCCGGCGATGCGCGCTGCAACTGGGCCAATTTGCCCGCGGTCCTGCTGGAGAAGTCGCGTTCCCTGCCGATCACCGACGACCTCGACTTCCAAGGCATGCGTGTTTACGCGTCGTGCGACCCCGACGACGAGAACCTCCGCCGCTGGCTCGAGAACTTCCTCGAGCGCCAGCCGGGCACCAGCGTCGTCGTGCTCGAGCGGCGGCGGCGCTTCGACCACATCCGCTGCCGCGCGTGCGGCTACGAGACCGGCGCCTGCCCGTCGTGCGGCCAGCCGCTCGTCTGGTCGGCGGAGAAGGGGGTCGAGGCGGCGCTCATCTCCGACCTCTACGAGCTGGCCTGGTCGGACGCGCTCGACGTCGCGGTGCTGGTCTCGTCGGACAGCGACTTCGTGTTCCCGGTCGCCGGCCTGCAGGGGCGCGGCGTCAAGGTGATCAACGCGGCGTGGCGCGGCGCGGGCCAGGAGTTGGCACGCACGAGCTGGGCGACGATCGATCTCGACGACCTCATCCCGAGTCTGGTGCGCGAGCCGAGCAGCGAGCGCAAGGTCGCCGTCGAGGTCCACGCCTAGAGGCGGGAAAAGGGAAAAGGGAAAAAGGGAAAGGGACTACAGGACCCGTATCAGTCGTGTCGTTGTCTTCCCTTTTCCGTCTTTCCTTTGCCCTTTACCCTCTACCCTCTACCCTTTGACCTGCTGCTTCTCTTGCAGCGGCGGCGCGAGCCACAGCAGGAGCGCGGCGGCGAACATCGGCAGGTCGCGCAGGACGAGGAGCCAGGCGTTGCTCACGTCCTCGGCGCTCGCCGAGAAGCAGCCGCAGGCGACGTTGACGCCGCGTACCGCGTTGATGGCGAGCGCGACGATGAACATCGCCAGCAGGCCGGTGCCCAGCAGCGCGGCGGCGCGGCGCTTGTAGCCGGTGACCAGGCCGATGCCGACGAGCAGCTCGACCCACGGCATGTAGATCGCCATCAGGTTGATCGGCCCCATCGGCAGGATGCGGTACCCCCAGATGATCGTCACCAGCGGGCGCGGGTCCGGGAGCTTGCTCCCCGCGGCGTAGAGGAAGATCGCGCCGAGCGCGACGCCGAGGGCGCGATGCAGCCAGCGGTTGCGCAGGCGCGTCACGAGGCGCCTCCCTCGACCGGGAGGCCGCCGCCGTGCCAGGCCATGAAGCCGCCCATGACCACGTACGGCCGCCCGACGCCGCGCCGGTGCAGCTCCTGCGCCAGTAGCTGCTCGACGTCGGTCTCGTCGCCGTCGCCGTAGATGAGCACCGCGTCGGCGGCGCGCAGCTGGGCCAGCAACGTCGGGTTCAGCTCGGCCATGTTGGTGTAGTTGATGCGCTGCGCGCCGGGGACGCGCCCGGCCGCGAACGCCGCCGCCGAGCGGGTGTCGAGGACGGCGACGTGCGGCAACGAAGTGCGGACCGCGTCCGCGGAGGCCGCGTCGATGAACTGGAAGTCGACGCCGGCTTGCGGCGGCTCGAGGCCCTTGCCCCACCACGCCAACCGGTATCCGCGAACGAGGTTGGCGGCGGTCCCGAGGACGAGAGCGGCCACGAGAATGAGCGCGGTATCGCGAACGAGTCCTCGCATCGGCCGGAGAGTCTATCATGGGCTCGATGAGGGTGAACCTTAGGCGGCTCGCGTGGGCGGCCGGCCTCGTGGCCGCGGCCGGGGTTGGGCTGTGGGCCACCTCCAGGGGATCACCTCCACTGCCGGCCGACCAACATCACGCGGTTTCGCAGGCGGAGACGAAGTGCCTCGGCTGTCACGCCCGTACGGGAGGTTTCCCGCGTCCGGCGGACCACCCGTTGCGTGACGACTGCTTCTCTTGCCACCGCGACGCGCGCGGCCGGCTGCACCCGCGACCCGGCGCACCGACGAGCCTGCCGGGGGGTTGGCGGGACGACCCGGCGCTCGCGGGTCGGGCCGCGACGAGAGGGGGACGGGAATGAACGCAGCGAAGAGGAGATCGGTATTGTGGTCCGTGATCGGGGCCGCCCTCGCGGCGGCGGTGAGCGCCCAGACGGCGCCCGCACCGCGTTTTTCCGGCGTCGCCACGACGGTCGCGGTGAACCGCGCCAACGGAATGGTGGCCGTGCTCGCGGGCGGAACGCTCGCCGTCTACCCGAGCGCGTCGGCGGCGTCGCCGGCGTCGCGCATTGAGCTGCCGGGTCGGAACCCTCGGCTGCTCGAGTTCTGCGGACCGAGCCTGCGCTACGTGACGCACGACGTGCAGGGGATGGCGCAG
>DAIDOU010000049.1 GCA_027458945.1 Acidobacteriota bacterium | reverse complement strand
CGCCGCGTTGCGCGCGCCCGCCTTCCCGACCGCCACGGTGGCGACCGGGACGCCGCCCGGCATCTCGACGGTGGAGAGGAGCGCGTCGAGACCCCCGGCCACGCCTCCCGCCAGGGGTACCCCGATCACCGGACGAACGGTGGCGGCGGCGACCACCCCCGCCAGGTGGGCCGCCATCCCGGCGCCGCAGACGAAGACGCGCACGCCCTCGGTCTCGGCGCCGCGCACGAGCTCCAGCGTCCGCGCCAGCGAGCGGTGCGCCGATGCGACGTGCGCCTGCCAACGGATGCCGAGGCGGTCGAGTTCGGCGCCGGTCTCGCGCATCACCTCCCAGTCGTTCTTCGAGCCGATCAGGATCATCACCGCGGTCATCTCAACCCCCGACCGATGTCGCGGCGGTAGTGCACCCCGTCGAAGCGAACGATCGCCGCCGCCTCGTACGCCGCGCGCAACGCCTCGGCCACCGTCGCGCCCCGCCCGACGACCGAGAGGACGCGCCCGCCAGCGGTCACCAGGCGGCCGTCCACAATGGCGGTACCGCCGTTGAACACCAGGACGCCGGGCCGCGCCAGCGCCTCGCCGAGTCCCGTGATGGCATCGCCCCGGCGGGGGACGCCTGGATACCCTTCGGCGGCGAGCACGACGCACGCCGCCGCCTCTCGCCGCCAGCTCACGCGCTCCGCGCCAAGCCCGCCGGCCGCAGCGGCGCGCACGAGCCGCGCCAGGTCGCCGTCGAGGCGCGGAACCACGGCCTGCGTCTCCGGGTCGCCGAGGCGGCAGTTGAACTCAAGCAGTTGTGGGCCATCTGCCGTCACCATCACGCCCGCGTATAGCACGCCGTGGTACGGGCGGCCCTCGGCCGCCATGCCGGCGATCGTCGGGCGGACGATGTCGCGCAGGATCGTCGCGGCCAGGGCCGATTCGAGCGGCACCGGCGAGACCGCACCCATGCCGCCCGTGTTCGGGCCAGACTCGCCGTCGCCGACGCGTTTGTAGTCGCGCGCCGAGGCGAGCGGGCAGACGCTCGTGCCATCGGTGAGGACCATGAACGAGATCTCGTCGCCGGCCACGCACTCCTCGACGAGAACCCGTTCCCCGGCGGCCCCGAACGCCCGCTCCTCGAAGTACCGGACCAGCTCGGCCTCGGCCTCGTCCCGGGTCCCGCACACCGCGACGCCCTTGCCGGCAGCGAGGCCGTCCGCCTTGAACACGATCGGGACCCCGATCTCTTTCATCGCCGCCGCCGCCTGCTCGCGGTTGTGGACGACCCGTGCCCGCGGCGTGGGGATCCCGTGCCGCTGGCAGAACTCCTTGGTGAACACCTTGCTGCCCTCGAGTTCGGCCGCGGCGCGCGACGGGCCGAGGAGCGGCAGGCCGCGGCGGGCAAACTCGTCGGCGATGCCGAGGACCAGCGGCAGCTCGGGTCCGACGACCGTGAGGTCGATCTTGAGCGAGGCCGCGAACTCCGCCAGCTCGATGGTGGCGTCGGCCGCGATCGGAACGCAGGTGGCGAGGCCGGCCATGCCCGGGTTGCCGGGCGCGGCGTAGATCTCCTCGATGCCGGCAGCCTG
>DAIDOU010000048.1 GCA_027458945.1 Acidobacteriota bacterium | reverse complement strand
ACCTCGTGCTCGAGATCACCGAGGCCGCGATCTTGCTCGATTCCGAGACGACCTCCGTCCACCTCAACCGTCTCAAGGCGCTCGGGGTCAAGCTGGCGCTCGACGACTTCGGCACCGGCTACTCCTCGCTCTCGCACCTGCGGCGGTTCCCGGTGGACATCGTCAAGATCGACCGCGTCTTCGTCGACGGCATCATCACCGACAAGGGCGCCAGCGCGCTGGTGCAGGCGATCGTTCGCATGGGTCGCGGGCTCGACATCGAGGTGATTGCGGAGGGCATCGAGACCCAGGCGCAGGCGGAGGCGCTCGCGGCGCTCCAGTGCCCCTGCGGCCAGGGGCGGCACCTCTGCGCCGAACTCCCGGTCGAACGCCTGGCCGAGGCGTTGTTGCCCTCCCCCTGAAGCGCGCCGTCCGCGCCGGCGTCCGAGGCCCGGACCCGAGCCGGTTGCGCCCCCGGCGCCGGCTGAGCTACGGTGGGCGGCGCGGTCACCGGGAGGATCACGATGAGGAGCTTCCGTCTCGCACTGACGACCATGTTGGCGCTGACATCGCCGGCGTTCGCCGCCGGGCCCGGGCGGGCACCGGCCGCCGCCGACGCCGCCAAGGCGGACATCATGTCCGCCGCGACGTTCTCCGGCCTCACCTTCCGCGGTATCGGACCGGCGCTGACGTCCGGACGGATCGCCGACTTCGCCGTCGACGCGGCGCGCCCCTGGCGCTACTTCGTCGCGGCGGCGTCAGGCGGCGTCTGGGAGACCGAGAACGACGGGACGACGTGGACGCCGGTGTTCGACCGCGAGGGCTCGTACTCGATCGGGTGCGTGACCCTCGACCCCAACAACCCGAACTCGGTGTGGGTCGGGACCGGGGAGAACAACAGCCAGCGCTCCGTGTCGTGGGGCGACGGCGTCTACCGCTCCGACGACGGCGGCAAGAGCTGGCACAACGTCGGGCTGAAACGCTCCGAGCACATCGGCAAGATCGTCATCGACCCGCGCGACTCGCGCGTCGTGTACGTGGCGGCGCAGGGGCCGCTGTGGGCGGGCGGCGGCGACCGCGGCCTATACAAGAGCAGCGACGGCGGCGCGACGTGGACCGCCGTCCTCACCATCTCGGCGAACACCGGCGTCAGCGACGTCGCGCTCGACCCGCGCAACCCGGACACGATCTACGCCGCCGCGTACCAGCGCCGCCGGCACGCCTGGACGATCGTCGACGGCGGCCCGGAGTCGGCGATCTACAAGTCCACCGACGCGGGCAAGAGCTGGCGTAAGCTCGCGAACGGCCTCCCCAAGGACGTCGACCTCGGCCGCATCGGGCTCGCGGTGGCGCCGTCCGCGCCCGACACCGTCTACGCGATCGTCGAGGCCGCCGAGGGCAAGGGCGGGTTCTTCCGCTCGACCGACCGCGGCGAGTCGTGGGAGAAGCGCAACTCGTACATGCCGAGCTCGCCGCAGTACTACAACGAGCTGTTCTGCGACCCGAAGGATCCCGGGCGCGTGTACGCGGTCGACACCTGGCTCCACGTCACCGAGGACGGTGGCAAGACGTTCGTCAGGGTGGGCGAGAAGACGAAGCACGTCGACAACCACGCCATGTGGATCGACCCGGCGGACACCGACCACCTGCTCGTCGGGTGCGACGGTGGCGTTTACGAGACGCGGGACCGCGGGGCGACCTGGGCGTTCCGGTCCAACCTGCCGGTGGCGCAGTTCTATCGCGTGGCGACGGACGACGCGCGGCCGTTCTACAACGTCTACGGTGGCACGCAGGACAACTTCTCTCTCGGCGGGCCTTCGCGCACGACGTCGGTCAGCGGCATCACCAACGCCGACTGGTTCGTGACCACGGGCGGCGACGGGTTCTTCAGCCGCGTCGACCCGACCGACCCGGCGATCGTGTACGCCGAGTCGCAGTACGGCGGCCTCGTCCGCTACGACCGCCGTAGCGGCGAGGAGATCGACATCAAGCCGCAGGAGCGCAACGGCGAGGCGCCGTACCGCTGGGACTGGGACGCGCCGTTGATCATCTCGCCGCACTCGCACACGCGGCTGTACTTCGCGGCCAACAAACTGTTCCGCAGCGACGACCGCGGTGACACGTGGAAGGTCGTTTCGGGCGAGCTGTCGCGCGGCATCGACCGCAACACGCTGCCGGTCATGGGGCGGGTGTGGCCGATCGACGCCGTGGCCAAGAACGCCTCGACGTCGTTCTACGGCAACGCCACCGCGCTCGCGGAATCGCCCGCGGTGGAGGGGCTCCTCTACGTCGGCACCGACGACGGGGTCATCGACGTCAGCGAGGACTCCGGCGCCACCTGGCGGAAGGTCGAGACGTTCCCGGGCGTGCCCGTGCGGAGCTGGGTCAGCCGCGTCGAGGCGTCGCGGCACGACGCCGGCACCGTCTACGCCGCGTTCGACAACCACCTCAACGGCGACTTCAAGCCGTACCTCCTCCGCAGCAGCGACCGCGGCCGCACCTGGACCTCGATCGCCGGCAACCTGCCGGACGGTGAGGTCGTGTACGCGGTCACGGAAGATCCGGTGGACGCGCACCTCCTGTTCGCGGGCTGCGAGTTCGGGCCCTATTTCTCCGCCGACGGCGGCGGCCACTGGACCAAGCTCGACGGCGACCTGCCGACGATCGCGGTGCGTGACGTCACGGTGCAGCAGCGCCAGGGCGACCTCGTCCTCGCCACCTTCGGACGCGGCTTCTACATCCTCGACGACATCGCGCCGCTGCGCGGCCTCACCCGCGCCGCACTCGAGCAACCCGCGGCCCTCTTCCCGGTGCGGGACGCCGACGCCTACATCGAGCGGTCACCGCTCGGCGGCCGCGGCAAGTCGTTCCAGGGCGACGCGTACTTCACCGCTCCCAACCCCCCGTTCGGGGCGCTGTTCACCTATTACCTGAAGACCACTCCCAAGACCGCCCGCGAACTCCGCCACGAGGCGGAGAAGGAGGCGGCGGCCAAGGGCGTGGCGCCTCCCTACCCGACCGCCCAGCAGCTGCACGCCGAGGCGCTCGAGCCGAAACCCACGGTCGAGCTGACCGTGACCGACAGCGGCGGCAACGTGGTCCGCCGCATCGCGGCTCCGGTGCAGAAGGGCTTCCATCGCATCGCGTGGGACCTCCGCTTCCCGCCCTCGACGCCGGCCAAGCTCCCGTCCGCCACGAAGGCGCGGGCGCCGTGGGACGCCCCCGACGAGGGGCCGATGGCGGTGCCCGGCACGTACTCGGTGCGACTCGCCGTCCGCGTCAACGGGGCGGCCACCGAGACGTCCAGCCCGCAGCAGTTCCGCGTCGTCCCGCTCGGTCTCGCGACCCTGAAAGCCGGGGACCAGGCCGCCGTCCTCGCCTTCGAGACCAAGACGGCCCGCTTGCAGCGCGCCGTCCTCGGCGCCGTCGAGACCGCCAAGGAGGCGCGCGCACGGCTGGCCTTGATCCGGGTGGCGCTCGCCGAGACCACGGCACCGGTGGCGGCGCTCGCCGACCAGGCCCGCGACCTCGACACGCGGCTCGCCCAGATCCAGCGGGCGCTCTCCGGCGACCGGGTCATGGAGGGCTACAACGAGCCGGTGCCGCCCGCGATCGTCGACCGCGTCCAGGGGATCGTGAACTCGCTGTGGGCCACGACCCAGGCGCCGACCGCCACGATGCGGCAGGCGTACGACGACGCCGACCAGGCGTTCGGCCCGGTGCTCGCCGAGTTGCGGACGATCGTGAACTCCGACCTCGTCAAGCTCGACGCCGCGCTGGACGCCGTCGGCGCCCCATGGACCCCCGGTCGATATTGAGGTACCAGGTACCCTATTTGTGGTACCAGGTACCGCGTGAGAGCGGGATGAGCTGGGTGCCGGTGTTGAGCAGGAGGACGCGCTCTCCGGCGCGGACGCGGCCGTCGGCACGCAGGATCTCGAGCGCCGTCAGGGTCGCGGCGCTCTCGACCCCGCCGTTGACCCCCTCCAGTCCGTAGCGGGTGAACGCCGCGGCGATCGCCTCCTCCGGCGCCGCCACGGCGGTGCCGCCCGAGGCGTGGAGCACGCGCAGGATCCCGTGGCCCATGATCGCGCCGGGAACGTCGAGCCCGTCCGCGATCGTGCCCTGCGAGACGACCGGCGCGACGTCGGGCAGGCCCTCCGCAAACGCGGCCACGACCGGGGCGCAGTTCGCCGACTGGACCGCCACCATGCGCGGCAGCCGGGTCCGGGCCGGGTCGATCAGGCCGAGACCCGCGAGCTCCTCGAACGCCTTCCAGATCCCGACCAGTCCGGTGCCGCCGCCGGTGGGGTAGACGATGACGTCCGGGAACGCGCCGGGGCCGAGGTCCAGCGCGATCTCCAGCCCCATCGTCTTCTTCCCCTCGAGCCGACCCGGTTCGAAGAACGTGGAGATGTCGACGGTCGTCCCGCTCCCCAGCTCATCGGCGAGATCCTCGCGCATGGCCCGGCCGGCCGCGGCGATGTTGGCGCCGACGAAGCGCACCTCGCCGCCGAAGAACTCGCACGCCCGGTGGTAGATGCAGCCCCGGTACGACTCCGGCATGTAGACGACGCACCCGGGCATGCCGAGCCGCGCCGAGAACAGGCAGGCGGCGACGCCGGCGTTCCCCTGGGTCGGGACGCAGAATCGGCGTGCGCCGCAGGCGCGCCCGAGCGCCACGGCCACCGCCAGGCCGCGGTCCTTGAAGCTCCCGGACGGGTTGGTGCCTTCGTTCTTGAGCAGCACCTCGACGCCGAGGCGGGCGCTCAGCCTCTCGTGTCGCACCACCGGCGTGCCGCCGACGTCCGCGGCGTACTCCTCGGGGACGCCGAGCACCGGCAGCAGCGGCGCGAACCGCCACGGCCCACGGGCGCCGTTGGCACCCAGCGGCGTCGCCGCCACCTCGGCGCGGACCCGTTGCAGGTCGTACTCGACCACGACCGGCTTGCCCGGTCGGGGGCAGCACGGGCACAGGCCGATCGGGGAGGCGAAGCCGTGCGCCGGAACCTCCTTGCCGGAGTTGGAGCAGACCAGTCGCGCCAGGTTCGGGTTGATGCGGAGCTCCATCGCGTCTTTCCTCCCGCCGTGCCTCGCCGGCCGATGATACGCGCCCGGGCGCGCAGGCCGCTTGGCCGTCCCTCGGGATGGTGCTATAGGTGGTTCAAGGTCGCGGCGAGAGAGGCGGCACGATGGCGATGCTCAGGGTCTACGTGGTCTCCGACGCTACCGGCGAGACCGCCGAGCGCGTCGTGCGGTCCGCCCTCGTCCAGTTCGAGGGGGCGCCGGTGGCGATTACTCGCTGCGGCGGCGTGCGCACCGCGGAGCAGGTGCGGGCGGTCGTGGCCGAGGCCGCTCTGCGCGAGTCGCTCGTCCTCCACACGCTCGTCTCCGACCACCTGCGCACCGTGATGCTGCGGGAGGCCCGCATCCACGGCGTCGACGCCATGGACCTGCTCGGTCCGGTCCTCGATCGCCTCGCCACCCGCCTCGGCGTGTCCCCGCTGGAGAAGCCGGGGTTGTTCTCACAACTCGTCGAGGCCGCCTCGCGCCGCATCGAGGCCGTCGAGTTCGCGTTCCGCCACGACGACGGCCAGCACCCCGAGGAGCTGGAGCGGGCGGAGATCGTGCTCGTCGGCGTCTCCCGCACGATGAAGACGCCGACCACCGTTTACCTGGCCTACCGCGGCTGGTTCGCGGCGAACGTTCCGCTGGTCCCGGGGATCGCGCCGGATCCCGCGCTTACGGCGCTGCCGCACGAGACGGTGTTCGGCCTGACGATGAGCGCGTCGCGCCTGGCGGAGCTGCGCCAGGCGCGCGCCGCTCACCTCGGCATCCCGGGCAACACCTACGCCTCGCTCGAGACGGTGCGCGGGGACCTCAAGCACGCCACGGCGACGTGCCGCGAGCACGGCTGGCGCGAGATCGACGCCACCGG
>DAIDOU010000047.1 GCA_027458945.1 Acidobacteriota bacterium | reverse complement strand
GATGCGCGAGTACGCGGAGTTCGACTACGTTATAATCAATGATTGTCTCGAGGACGCGGCTCGCGCCCTCGCGAGCGTCGTGGCGGTTGCCAGGATGCGTCCGTTCCGCATGCGATCGATGGTCCAGGGGATCCTCGAGGGTTTCGAGCGTGCGGCGAAGAGGGAGGAGTGATGCCGGAGTTGCCACAGAACATCGAGAGCACCTTTCGCTACATCCTGATCGCGGCGAAGCGCGCCGAACAGCTGGTCGCCGGAGCTCGGCCGCGTCTGGCCGGCCGCCACGTCAAGCCGACGACGATCGCGCTGGCCGAGCTGGGGGCCGACCTGGTGCCGTGGCGGAGCGTCACGCCGGAGGAGTACGAGGCGCTCCGGCAGCAGGAGGTCGCCGCGCGCGAGGCCGAGGAGCACGTGCCGGTTCTCTTCCCCGCCGTGCCGGCGGTGGCGCCGGTCATCGTCGAACCCGAGGCCGAGGAAGAGGACGAGGAGGACGAGCTCGACGAGGAGCTCGAGGGCCCCAAGTTCGACGAAAACCTCGAGGTCGTCGAGGAGGCGGGCACGGATGAGCTGTTGACCGAGGACCTCCCTGCGGAGGAGTAGGTGCGCGGACGGATCGTCCTCGGCGTCTCGGGCGGGATCGCCGCGTTCCGGGCCGTCGAGGTGCTGCGCGGCCTGGTCAAGGCCGGGTGTCGGGTCCACACGATCCTCACCCGCAACGCGACCCGCTTCGTGACGCCGCGCACGTTCGCCGTGCTCTCCGGCGAGCGCGCCGACGTCTCGCTCTGGGAGGACGAGGCCGGTCCCGGCGTCGACCACGTGGCCCTCGGTCGCGAGGCCGACGTCTTCCTGGTCGCCCCCGCGACCGCCAACGTCCTTGCCAAGATGGCCGCCGGCGTCGCCGACGACGCGCTGACGACCTACGCGCTGGCGCACCGCGGCCGCGTCGTCGTGGCGCCGGCGATGAACACCGCGATGTGGAACCACCCGGCCACACAGCAGGCGGTGGCGGTGCTGCGCGCCCGCGGCGCGACCGTCGTGGAGCCTGGGTGTGGGTTCCTCGCCGAGGGCGAGGTCGGCGTCGGGCGACTCGCCGCAGTGGACGAGGTCGTGGGGGCGGCGCTTGCCGCGCTGCCGCTGCGCGGCCCTCTCGGCGGGGTGCGAGTCCTGGTCAGCGCGGGACCGACCAGGGAGCCCGTCGACGCCGTGCGCGTGATCACCAACCGCTCCTCCGGGAGGATGGGCGTGGCGCTCGCCGCGGCGGCCCGCGACCTCGGCGCCGAGGTCCGGCTGCTGGCGGGCCCGGGGGTGTCGGTTCCTCCCGGCGTCACGACGGAGCGCTTCGAGACGGCGGCCGATCTCGGCCGTCTGCTCGCCGCGCACGCGCCCGCGGCTGACGCCGTCTGGCACGCGGCGGCGGTGGCGGACTTCCGCCCGACCCACGTCGAGGAGGGGAAGCTCGATCGCCGGGGCGGGGCGCTGCAGCTCGCGCTGCAGCCGGTGCCGGACCTGGCGGCGACGCTGCCGCGCCCGGGCGGCCGCCCCTACCTCGTGATCTTCGCCGCCGAGCGGGCGCGGGAGCTGGAGGCTCGGGCCGGCGCGAAGATGGCGCGCAAGGGCGCCGATGCCGTGGTCGCCAACCCGATCGACGAGCCCGGCCTCGGCATGGAGGCCGCGCGCAACCGGGCCGTGGTGCTGACGCGCCTCGGGGTGCGCCGCGACTTCGCCGCGCAGGACAAGGAGGCGCTCGCCCGCGAGCTGCTGCTGGCGCTGGCCGGTGAGATCGTGGCGTCGTGCCGCCGATGAGCCGCCGCGACCTGCTCGCGTACCTGCAGGACTTCGCCTGGCGCGAGGTCGCGATGACCGCCGCTCCGGCGCCGGCCGTGGCCGTCGCCCAGACGCGAGCCGGGCCCGCCGCCGCGCCCGCGGCGGCCGCCGGCGAGGACCCGCTCGCGGCGGGCGACCTCGCCGCGATGGG
>DAIDOU010000046.1 GCA_027458945.1 Acidobacteriota bacterium | reverse complement strand
CGGTACTCGAGCGGCTTGACCACCGAGCCGGGCGCCTCGTACTGCCAGAAGACGTAGAAGCCTTCGCGCTTGTGCTTGATCAGGTAGGCGAGGATGCGCTTGCCCCACACGTCTTCCTTGACGATCGTGGCGCCCTCCTTGGCGAGCAACTCCTTGAGCTCGCCGAGAAACGCCGTGCGCTGCTCGTCTTCCAGGGATGCGTCGAGGATGACACCGAGTTCGTACAGCGGCATGGACTCTCCTTTCGGCCTTCGGCCCCCGCATCGAGGCGGGAGCAAGGAACCCGCCATGCCTGGCGGAACAGGGATTCTAGCCGAACTGGTGGGAAAAGCAAGCTCGCGAGGCGAGTGAAGAGTTACGGGAAAAGGGAAGAGGGGAAAGGGAAGACAAGACCTGCCTCGGTCGTGTCTCGGGGTTTCCCTCTTGCCGCTTCCCTTGTCTTCTATCCCGTCGCCGTGCAGTAGGGGAACGGTTATTCAGGAGCCGTCGCCTGGTTGAACTGCGTCGCGGCGCGCCCGATTCCGAGGCGCAACGCCGCCTCGACGCAGTCGGCGGCGCGCTCGACCATCGCGTCCACGACCGGCAGCTCGCCGGGCTCGAACGGCGCGAGCACGTACTCGGCCAGGTCGTCCCACGCCCGCTCCCCGCGAATGCCGAGACGCAGGCGGGGAAACTCCTCGCCCGCCGCCTCGACGATCGAGCGCAGTCCGTTGTGGGTGCCGGGCCCGCCGCGGGGGCGCAGGCGGATCAGTCCCAGGGCGAGGTCGACGTCGTCGACGACCACCAGGCACTCGGCGGGGATGAGCTCCTCGCGCTCGCAGAACAGTGCGAACGCCTCGCCCGAGAGGTTCATGTAGGTCTGCGGCTTGACCAGGAACGCCGGCCGCCCGCCGGCGCGACGGGCCACCAGCGAGCGGTGGCGGTTGCGCCAGACGTCGAGACGCCAGCGGCGAGCCAGTTCGTCGACGACGCGAAAGCCGATGTTGTGGCGGCCGCCGGCGTACTCCGCGCCCGGGTTGCCGAGCCCGACGACCGCACCGATGCCCATCGCCGTGAGGTGCCCGGACTACTCGGCCTCCTCGTCCCCCTCCTCGACGGCCTTGCCGCGCTTGATGACCTCGGGCTCGGCCGCTTCCTCGCCGGCCGCGGCCACTTCCGTCGGCTTCGCCTCCTCGACTTCCTTGGCGTGGGTCTTGACCGTGGCGATCATCTTGCGCGCGTCGTCGAGCAGCTTGACGCCCTCGGGCAACGCCAACTCGGAGGCCGCGATGTGCTGGCCGAGTTCGAGGTGCGAGACGTCGACGCGGAACGACTCCGGGATCGCCTCGGCGGCGCACTCGACGTGCAGCGTGCGACCCACCCAGTCGAGGAAGCCGCCGACCTTGACGCCCGCCGCCTCGCCCTCGAGGACCACCGGTATCTCGACCTTCAGCCGCTGCCCCTTGATCACGCGGATGAAATCGAGGTGCCGGTACTGCTGTGTCAGCGGGTCGATCTGGGCATCCCGCACCATCGCGTGGCGCTCCTGCTTGGTGCCCTTCATCTTGAGCAGGAAGACCGTGTTGCGGCCCTTCTCCTGGCGCAGCAACTCGGTCACGGTGTGGCGGTCGAGCACCACCGGCACCGCTTCCTTGTCCTTGCCGCCGTAGACGACCGCCGGGATCAGACCTTCCCGCCGGAGCTTCCGGTTCGCACCCTTGCCAGTGGAGCTGCGGCGCTCCACCTCGATCACGAGCTCTTCCATGACGCCATCCTCCGACCTCGCGGCCAGGCCACAAGGGGGATGAACTCTACCACAACGGAAGGCAACAGTCGACAAGCGGGCGGTTCGCCGGTCCGGTTCCGGCCTCGCGGCTCGCCGTCGAGCGCCAGGAGCCTGTCGCGCATAGACTCCGGCTGCGGCTCGCGCTGGCCTCCCGCTGGCTGCGTTGGCCGGCGCGAAATGTCCTCGACGTAGGCTGCAGCTACGTCTGCGGGCATTTCGCTTGTCCGCCTTGCCGGCGGGCGCCATCGCGACCCTCGCTCCCGTCGCGATGCGCGACAGGCTCTTAGACGAACAGGCTGGAGACCGATTTCGCCTCGTGGATCCGCACGATCGCCTCGCCGAGCAGCTCGGCGACCGAGAGCTGCCGGATCTTGCCGCAGCGCTGTGCCTCGTCGCTGAGCGGGATCGTGTCGGTGACCGCGACCTGCTCGATGACCGAGCTCTCGATCCGCGCCACCGAGGGGCCCGAGAGCACCGGGTGGACGCCGGCGGCGAGCACGCGCGCGGCGCCGCGCTCGGCGAGCACCTCAGCTGTCTTCACCAGCGTCCCGGCGGTGTCGATGATGTCGTCGACGATGACGCAGGTGCGGCCGCCGACGTCGCCGATGATGTTCATCACCTCCGCCTGGTTCGGGCTGGTGCGGCGCTTGTCCACGATCGCCAGACCGGCCGAGAGGCGCTTGGCGAACGCCCGCGCCCGCTCCACCCCACCCGCGTCGGGGGAGACCATCACCAGGTCCGGCAGCTCCAGCCGGCGGATCTCCTCGATCAGCACCGGTGCCGCGAAGAGGTGGTCGACCGGGATGTTGAAGAACCCCTGGATCTGCGCCGCGTGCAGGTCCATGGTCAGGATCCGGGCCGCCCCCGCCGAGGTGAGCAGGTCGCACACGAGTTTGGCCGTGATCGGCACGCGCGGCCTGTCCTTGCGGTCCTGGCGGGCGTAGCCGAAGTACGGGATCACCGCCGTGACGCGGCTCGCCGACGAGCGCCGGCAGGCGTCGAGGATGATCAGCAGCTCCATCAGGCTGTCGTTGACCGGCCGGCAGGTCGGTTGCACGACATAGACGTCGCCGCCGCGCACGTTCTCCTCGATCTGGCAGCCGTTCTCGCCGTCGGAGAAGTTGTACAGGCGGACCGCGCCGCGGCGGATCTGGAGGTAGTCGCAGATGCGGTCGGTCAGCTCCGGGTGCGCCCGGCCGGAAAGGACGACCAACGGTCGATTCTCGTGCATGCGTTCCTCACACGGCGATCTGGCTGGGGCGGCAGGACTCGAACCTGCACATGCGGGATCCAAAGTCCCGTGGCTTATCCATTTGCCGACGCCCCAGTCGGGCCAGAAGTCTATCCGGGCGATCGGCGCCTGTCCAGCGCGGACGGCGCACGCCTACTCCTCCTCGCTCTCCTCGTCGGTCCAGAACCTCTCCCCGAGCAGGCGCCCCGAGATCTGCTGCGCGCGGCTGCCGCCCGAGCCGTCCCCGTTCGGCCCGCGCTCGCCGATCATCCGTGCGTACTCGGCCAGGATCGCCTCGTCCAGACGCTTGCGCATGTCGCCGTTGAGCGGGTGGGCGATGTCACGGAACGAGCCGTTGCGCAGCCGCCGCGACGGCATCGCGACGTACAGCATCTCCTCCTTGCCCTCGAGCACACGGATGTCGCCGACCAGGAAGCACCCGTCGAACACGACCTGGGCGAACGCCTTCACCTTGCCGCCCTTGTTCAAGTTGATGCGGACCTCGCTGATCTCCATCTGTCACCCCTCTCCGTCCGACGGCCGCAGCGCCGACGCCGCTCGTCCGAGGAGCGGAGCCGCCAGGGGCCGCAGCGCCGCCAGCGCGCGGCCGGCCATGCGGGCCGCGCTCTCGTCGCGGTACAGCCCGAACACCGTCGCGCCGCTGCCGGACAGCATCGCCAGCATCGGCTCCGTCTCCTGCAGCCGCCGGAGCCGATCCCGCACCTCGGGCCAGCGCTCCTCGACCGTCGCCTGCAGGTCGTTGCGGCAGCGGCGGACCGGGAGCTCGCCGCCGCCGGTCACCCACCGGTATATCGCAGAGTCCGCGCTCGCGTCCACCGCTCCCGCGTCGAGCGCCCGGTAGACCTCGGCGGTCGAGATCGGCTCCGGCCCCGGGAGCAGCACCACCCACCACGGCGGCAGGTCCGGCAACGGCGACAGCTCCGAGCCGCGGCCGACGCCCCACGCGACGCCGCCGGTCAGGAAGTACGGCACGTCCGCGCCGAGCTCGGCCGCGAGCGAGGCCAGCTCCGCCACACCCACCTCGGCCCGCCACAGCCGGGCGGCGCCGACGAGCGCCGCCGCCGCGTCCGAGGAGCCGCCGCCGAGGCCGCCGCCGGCCGGGATCCGCTTGCGCAGCGCCAGCCGAACGCCGCGGTCGAGCCCGAGCGCACCGGCGAGCGCACGCGCCGCTCGTAGCGCCAGGTTGTCCGCACTCTCCGGCGCGGCGCCGGGCGGCTCGACGCTCACCTCGAACACCCCGGCCGGGGCCGGGTCGAGCACCAACTCGTCCCACACACCGACCGGCGCGAAGACGGTGCGCAGCTCGTGGTAGCCGTCGCGGCGCCGGCCCAGCACCTCGAGGTGCAGGTTCACCTTGGCCGGACACGCGAGCCGCACGGGCACGGGTGGGCCTCGCACGGCGGCGCCGACAGCCACGCGGGCGGCGACGGCGGCGCGTCCGGACGCCACGCCTGCAGGTCGAGCTCGGCCGCAGTGGATCCTACCGACAGTTCGAGCCGGTGCGGCACGGCGCCGACCTCGTCGCGCCGCACGACCGTCAACGGCGTCCCACCGCCCGAGCGCACCACCACGACCCGCGTCCAGTGCGGCTCGGGGCCGGCCACCTGTGCGCGCCACAGGTAGCCCCCGGAGGCCGCCTCCACCCACCCCGGCGAGAGCGGCTCCTCCCGCGCGTCGGCGGGGAGCCGGCCGGCCAGGAGCAGCGCCGCGAGCGCGGGGTCGAGCGGCAGCGACGCGCCGCCACCGAGCGGCAGCTCCCCCGGCGCCAGCGGCTCGCGGCAACCGGTCTTCTCACGGCGAACGAAGCCGCCGTCGGGGCCGATCCACGCCGAAAGCGCCGTCCCTCCGGGGGGCACCGCGACCGCCAGCGAAAGCCGCTCGCTGTCGCCGCGCACGGTGAGGACCAGCCCGCGGTGGCCGCAACAGGCGAGGCGGTACAGCGCCGAGAACGGACGGGGAGCCTCGGTCAGCGCCCGCCACCCGACCGGGAGCGGCGCCGCCGGGGGCGCCGCGTGCCGGCACCCGGCCGCCACCGCCAGGACCGCCAGCAACGCGATGCTACGGCGTCCCACCCGCGACCTCGGCGAGCTTCTTCTCGATCCGCTCCTTCTGCCCCTCCTCGTCGGGCTTGTTCGCCAGCGCCCGACGGTACGCCTCCGCGGCCCGGGCGCGGTCGCCGCGGGCGCGCAGGAGATCGCCGACGTGCTCCTGCACGGTCGCGTCGAACGGATCGAGGCGGGCGGCCTCGGTCAGGTACTTCTCCGCCCGGTCGAGGTCCCCGAGCCGGTAGTACACCCATCCCAGCGAATCCTGGAACGCCCCCGAGGAGGGATCGAGCTGCACCGCCTTGACGAGCATGTCGCGCGCCTCGTCGAGATGGACGCCCTTGTCTGCGAACATGAACCCGAGGTAGTTGAGCGCCGCCGCGTTGTCGGGTTGTTTGGCGAGGAGCTTCTTGAACTGCGTCACCGCCTCGTCCCACGCCCCTGAGCGCTCGAGCGCGGCGGCGTACGCGAACTGCACCGCCGGGACGTCGCCGAGCCGCGCGAGAGCGGCACGGGCGCGCGCGACGGCCTCGGCGTAGCGCCGCCTCTGGTCGAGGACACCGAGCCCGGCGACGACGTCGTCCTCGTCGCCGGCCAGCAGCTTGTCCAGGACCGGCTTCGCCGCCGCGTCGTCGCCCGCGGCGATGGAGAACTCGGCGAACATGGCGCGTTCGAGGCGCGCCGCCGCCGGGTTGTCCTCGACCTTGGCGCC
Organism: Acidobacteriota bacterium; assembly: GCA_027458945.1. Taxonomy (GTDB): domain Bacteria; phylum Acidobacteriota; class Thermoanaerobaculia; order Thermoanaerobaculales; family Thermoanaerobaculaceae; genus RBG-13-68-16. The sequence continues at coordinate 16,670 of DAIDOU010000046.1, read as the reverse complement.
GCGCAGGAACGCCAAACCCTCGCGCCAGGCCTCCCGCAGGCGGTAGTACTCGCCCCACAGCGCCAGGGTGCGCCGCTCCATCGGAGCGCTCCCGAACTTCTGCAGCCACGGCAGAGCGGCGTCGGGGCGATGGTCGAGCAGCTCCAAAGCGGCCCGCTCCTGGGCCACCTCGACCGTGGCCTCGGGGTTGTCGATCTTCTTCTCCTCGATCTGCTGCCAGACCGAGTTGAGCAACGTCCTGGCCTCGGGGAGGCGGCGCATGTCGACGAGCAGGCGAGCCAGCCCCATCGTGACGTCGGGGTCGTCAGGGTAGGCGGCGTGGGCCCTGCGGTAGAGCGCCTCGGCCGCGTCGAGGTGGCCGTCGCCAGCGTCCAGGATCGCCTTCAAGAGCAGCGCGTCGCGCTGGTTCGGGTCGCCCGCGAGCACCTTGTCGAGCACCTCGCGCGCCTTCGCGCGGTCGCCGGCGCGCGCCAGCAGCGTCGCCCACCGCGCCATCCCCGCGAGCGTGCTGCCGTCCTTCTTCAGCAGCTCGCCGAGCGTGTCCGCCGCCTCCTTGAACTTGCGCGCGCTGGCGAGCGTGTCCACCAGCTCCAGGGTGGCGTGCTGGTGCAGCTCGGGGACGGCCGCGGCCCGCTTGAGGTAGGTGGCGGCCTCGTCGAACTTGCCGGTCTGGCGCAGCGTCTCGCCCGCCATCAACCACACCCGAGGGTCGTCCGGGCGCTCCTCGAGCAGCGCCTGCACCTGCGGCCACGCCTCGGCGCCGTTGCCGAGACGGAGCAGCGACTGGGCCAGCACCATCCGTGCCTGCCCCCCCTGCGGCACCGCGCTCACGCCGCGCTCGAGGTGCGGCAGCGCGACCTTCAGCTGCTCGGGGGTCTGCGCCGCCTGAGCCAGGAGCATACCGAGCGCCGCCTCGCCGCCGGCCGTGAGCTCGGGTGCGCGCTCGAGCTGCTTGACCGCCTCGTCGCCCATCCCCGCGTCCGCCAGCGCCAGACCGAACTCCTCGGCGAGCGCCCCGCTGTCGGGGTCGAGCGCGACGGCGCGGCGGAAAAGCTTGAGGCCTTCAGAGAGCTCACCGGCGGCGAGTCGCATCTGGGCCTCGGCGACGAGCGCCAGGCTCTCCGCGCTCATCTGATCGCCCTTGCCGGGCGCGGGTTCCGCGGCGCGGGCCGGGACCGCCGCCAACACGCAACAAACCAAGAGAGTGACTACCAGGCCTCGCCTCACCGACACCTCCGAACCACTAATTCTAACGGCGTCCGCGCGGCGGCTGCCGGCGCCGCCTCACGGGGCCGCCGCATCGCTCCACTGCGGGACCGTCGTCCGGACATCGTTCGGCACCATGGCCAGACCGCACGCCCCGGCCACGGACACGCGCCGGAGCGCGTGTCGACCGTTGCCGGAAAGCATCACGAGGTCGTCACCCGATAGAGCCGCGATCTCCTCGCCGACGCTCGCCACCGCCGTCACTCCGGCTGCCAGCGCGGCCCGGAACACGATCCGCAGCGGCTCCCGCTTGCCGGCCTGGACCCGCACACCGACCACTTCGCCGCCGACCGGCCCGGCGAGCCCGACGAGGACGTCGCGGGCATCCTTCCCGGCCGCGAGGGCCCGCACGGTCCCGGCAAAGGTGACCGCCCCGCGCACGCTGCGCTTCTGCCCCGGGATCACCAGCTCGAGCGAGCGGCTGTCGACGGCGACGATGGTGTACATTCCGTCGGGCGCGAGCTCGACGAGACCCGGTTCACCGCCGAGCTCGACACGGAACGGCACCCCCTCCTCGAGCGCGGGCACGAGCACGAGCTCGCGCCCCCCCGGATCGGGAACGACCGCCACCAGGCGGCCGTCGTTGGAGCAGGCGGCGCGCCTCGCCCCCTCGACGCCCGCGAGCGGGATGCGCTCCAGCAGGATGCGCTCGGGGTACGACAGCGTCGCGAGCCGGTGCGGCAACACCACGTACATCCGGTCCGCCTCACGGAAGAAGAGCGGAAACACCCGCCCCGGCCAGCGCTCCACCGCACCCGAAACGCTGACGACCGCCGTTCCGGCGCTGCCGCCGAGCGGCACCACGATGCGGCCGTCGGGCGCGGCGAACGCCGCGAGCGCATCGCCCGGCAGCGGCACGCTGCGCACGACCGCGGCCACCGCGGTGTCGACGAAGACCACCTGGTGCGGTGTGAGAACGGCGGCCACGGCCGCCGCGGTCAAGATGCTCGTCAGCACGGCGGCAGTGTACGCCGTCCGCTACACTGCCCGGGTGAGCGCCGAGTTGGCCGCCGAGATCAAGCGCTTCGCGGTGGGCGAGCTCGGCTTCGCGCTCGCCGGGGTCACCACCGCCGACCCGCCGGCCGGCGGGCGACACCTCGCCGGCTGGCTCGCGGAGGGCTGTCACGGGACGATGGCGTATCTCGCACGCAACGCCGACGTGCGGCTCGATCCGCGCCGCTTCCTCCCCGGCGCCCGCAGCGTCGTCTGCGTGGCGATGAGCTATCACGACCCGCCGACGGGCGTGGCTATGGAAACCGACGCCGCTGTTTCCATTGCGGCGTACGCCCGCCGGCCGGACTACCATCGCGTCATCCGCAAACGGCTCCTGCGCCTCGGGAGGTTCCTCGCCGAACGCGTCCCCGAAGCGTCGTGGCGGCCGGCGGTGGACACGGCGCCGGTGCTGGAGAAGGAGCTCGCCGCGCGGGCCGGCCTCGGCTGGATCGGCAAGAACACCTGTCTGGTCAACCGCGCGCTCGGCAGCTGGACCTTGCTCGGCGAGCTCGTCACCGACGTCCAGCTCCCGCCCGATCGACCGGAGAACGACCACTGCGGCACCTGTTCCGCCTGCCTCGACGCCTGCCCGACCGGCGCCTTCACCGCGCCGCGCCGCCTCGACGCGCGCCGCTGCCTCGCGTACGCGACGATCGAGCACCGCGGGCCGCTCCCGGCTTCTGTCCTCCCGGCCCTCGGCGACCGGCTGTTCGGTTGTGACTCGTGTCAGGACGCCTGTCCCTGGAACCGCCGCGCGCGACCGGCGTGTGCCGCGCCGCTCGCGCCGCGGCCGCAGATGGCCGCGTTGAACCGCCGGCAGCTCGAGCACATCCGGGCGCCGGAGTGGGCCGCGCTGACGGCCGGCACGCCGCTGGGCCGGCTCGACCTTCCCCGCATGTGGCGCAACCTCGAGGGGATGGCGCCCCGGGACCCGGAACCGGCGCCCAGGGCGTGCCGTCCTTGACTTTTCGCCCCGACCCGACTATAAAACCCGCTCCAGGGGGATCGGAAAGGTCCTTCGCGGAGGTGCAAGCCCGCCGCACACATCAAGAGGAGTGAAACAGACGGGCTCCCACCGCGCACGGGCAGCCGGTGATCTCCCGTTTGTGTGCTGTTGTATGTTACCCAACTTGAGAGTAGATTCGAACCGGCATCCGGAAGATGCCAACCTCTACCAGGAGGAAAGGAGAGCTGAGATGCGCAAGAACCAGGTGTTTGTTGGTGTGTTGCTGTTGGTCGTGGCCGTCATGGCCGTCGGCTGCGCCAAGCCGCCGCAGCAGGAGATCGATGGTGCCAAGGCCGCTCTGACCGCCGCCGAGCAGTCCGAGGCTCCGAAGTACGCTGCGGACGCTTGGGACAAGGCCCAGCAGGCGATGAACGCGGTCAACGCCGAGCTCGAGGCGCAGCAGGCCAAGTTCGCCCTGTTCCGCTCCTACACCAAGGCGAAGCAGCTGATCGCGGACGCCACCAACGCCGCCAACGCCGCCAAGGACGCCGGGATCGCCGGCAAGGAGAAGGCGAAGAACGACGCCAAGGCCGCCATCGACGCCGCCAAGGCTTCGCTCGACAGCGCCAACACGTTGTTCGCCGACATCGAGAAGTGCGGCCGCGCGAAGCGGGCCAAGGAAGTCCGCAAGGACCTCGAGACCGTCAAGGGCAACCTCGAGTCCTACAAGGCCACGGTCGCCGATCTCGACAGCAAGTTCGCCAAGGAGGACTTCTTTGGCGCGAAGGCCGCGGCCGAGACCCTCAAGGGTCAGATCGACCCGATCGCCAGCGACCTCACGGGCATCAAGACCAAGTTCAAGTGCAAGTAAGTCACTCACATCGCAGTGATCAGGAAGCGGCGGCGGGCAACCGCCGCCGTTTCTCTGTCCGCTCGATCGGCGCGATCGTCCTGGTCGCGGGGCTCGCCGGGTGCGCTCGCCAGGCCACGCCCGAGGTCGAGGGTGCCCGGCGCGCGGCGTACCGGGCGGTCGCGATCGTCCGTCCGGCGGCCCCGGCGCAGGCGAGGCTGATCGAGCGGCTCGTCGCGATCGCCGAGATCGCCACGGCGGCCGAGGCCAACGCGCCGTGGTGGGAAGGGTCCGTCGGCCGCACCGAGGCGGCGTGGCTGCGTGTGATGCGCACCGCGAACCTCGCCGTCGGCGCCGTGCGTGCGGCCGATCGGAGCGCCAGGGCGCGGTACGCCGGCCTGCAGCCGAACGCCCGCCACGAGGTCACGCGCGCCCTCGCCGAGATCAACGAGGCCGGGATGCAGTCCAGGGAGGCGGCGGCGATGCAGCGGGCCCTGGTGAGCATCTCGCTCGCCGAGAAGCTGGCGGCCGTGGGGCGGTACCAGGAAGCCGCCGACGACCTGGCCAGCGCCCATGCCAGTGCGGCCGTGGTGCACCGCAAGTGGATCGCCCTGCACGCCCGTTTCTCCGACCCGGCCAACCTGAGGCTCTGGCGGGCCTGGGCCGTGCAGACGATCGAGGATTCGCGGCGGACGGGGGGCACCGCGATCCTGATCGACAAGCTGAGGCGCCGGTTGACGTTGTACCGGGCCGGCCGGGTGATCGCGAGCTATCCGGCGGAGCTCGGCGCCAACGGGCTCGTGCGCAAGGAGCACTCCGGCGACCGCGCGACCCCCGAGGGCCGCTACCACATCGTCCGGGCCAAGCGCACCCCCGAGACGAAGTACAACAAGGCGCTCCTGATCAACTACCCGAACGACGAGGACCGGATGCGCTTCGCCCTGGGGCGGAGGCGGGGTACCATCTCCCACAGGGCCGGGATCGGGAACCTGATCGAGATCCACGGCGACGGGGGCGAGGGGCAGGATTGGACCGACGGGTGCGTGGCGTTAACCAACGAGGACATGAACCGGCTCTTCGCCCACGTCGGCGTCGGGGTGCCGGTCACCATCGTGGGGACCTATGACCGCTGAGACACCCGAAACCCCGGTCACCGTCGAGCCGCGCCGCTCGCGCTGGCCGCTCGCCGTGGGCCTCTTCTTCGTCGCCCTCCTGTTGATCGCGTGCGGCGTCGCCGCCGTGCTGGCGCGCATGGGGCGGCCGTTCATCGCCTCCCCGTTCAACGCGACGCCGTCGGTCGGCGTCGTGGGGCAGAACGCGGCGCAGCTGACCAGGCTCGCCAGCGAGGCGGTGAAGGAGATCCAGCAGGTCGAGCCGAAGGGGACCTACATCGTCGTCGACACCTACCGCAACCGGTTGCGGCTGATCGACAACGGCACGGTGATCCGGAACGCGATCTGCTCCTCCGGGACCGGAACCGTGCTCAAGGACCCGCGCACGGGCAAGGAGTGGGTCTTCGACACGCCGATGGGCGAGCGCATCGTCCAGCGGAAGGTCAGGCACCCGGTGTGGGCGAAGCCCGACTGGGCGTTCATCGAGGACGGCTACCTGCCGCCCAAGGACTCGAGCGAGCGTTTCGACAACGAGACGCTCGGCGACTACGCGATGTACATCGGCGATGGCTACATCATCCACGGGACGCTGTTCCAGAGCCTGCTCGGCCGCAGCATCACCCACGGCTGTGTCAGGCTCGGCGACGCAGACTTGGAGTTCGTCTACCACCATGTTCCGATCGGCACTCGCGTTTATCTCTATTAGCCTGGCGGCCGGCGCGGTCCGGGCGGGCGACGTCGCTCCCGACCCGTCCCGCGTCGCGGCGCTCCAGATGGAGGCCGGCCTCGCCAAGAAGCCGAACATCTACCTGCTCCTCGACCCGGAGCGCAGGGTGTTGGAGGTCAAGTCGCGCGGCGCCGTCCTCGACACCGTGCCGCTGATCGGGATCGAAGTCATCAGCCAGCAGCCGATCATGGGACGGCACCTCCCCTCGCACCCGCCGATCCCTGCGATCTGGACCGTCGCTCAGGGCTCATTCGACTCCGAGCGCACCGTCGAGGCGCCGACCGACCTCAAGCCGGCACCCAAGAACGACAAGGACTACGACGCCGGGGACTCGCCGGACGTGGGCCCGGCCGCCACGCCGACGCCGACGCCGGAGGCGCCGACCTCATACCGTAGCCGCCTCGACAACGGCTGGGACCTGTGGGTGACCGACACGCTGCCGCCACAGACCCGCTGGCAGACGCTGCTGGCGGCGGTGCGCGACGGCTGGCGCCGGCTGCGCGGCCGCGGCCAGAACCACATCCCCGCCATCACGCTGGCGATGCGCGACGCGGACGCGCGCCGCATTCACCACCTGCTGCGCGCCGGCATGCCGATCCTCGTCACCGACGAGATGTAGGGCGACGCCGGCCGGACCGCCGGGCGCCTTCAATTGCTGCGCAGCTTGGAGACCCGGGCGACGACGTCGCGGAAGGCGGGGTTGATCGCGAGGACCTCGCTGAAACACGCGAGCGCCGCGGTGGTGTTCCCCGCCAGCTCGTGGGCACGACCGAGCTCGTAGCGCAGCCCCAGTTCCGCCTCGGGGGGGAGGGCGGGCGCGGTCAGGGCTCGCTGGTACCACTCGGCCGCCTGCTCCGCCAGGCCGTTCTCGAGGTAGCAGGCGCCGATCATGCTGGCGCTTTCCATCAGGTAGTCGGGGGACCTGGCGGAGAGCTGGAACTCGCCGATCGCCTCCTCCAACAGCCCCATCTCGCGGTACGCCAGGCCGAGGTTGAAGTGGGTGTCGAAGTCCTCCTCCTCCACCTGCTCGGCGACACCGCGCTGGAACTCCTTGAACAGCTCCTCGATCGAAACCTCGTTTGACTTCCCCGACCCCGTCGCCTCGGCGACTAGCTCCTCGTCCGCGAGTTCCTTCTCCAGCTCGGCCGCGAGGTCGAAGAACTGTTCCTCCTCGCTGAACAGCTCGGCCGCCGTGGCCGTCTCCTTCCCCCGGCGCTCCTCGTCCCACCCCCGCGCCTTGAGCATCGCCTGCCGCGCCAGCACGTCGGGGTGCTCGGGATAGGCGTCGCCGAGCCGCTGCAGCAACTTGGCGGCGTCGTCGAGGAGGCCCTGCTGGATGAGGAAGTCGAGCTCGCGCAGCTGCTCCTGGCTCGGCCCGGCGAGCACGGCGGAGACCTCGATCTGCTGCATCGCCACGTCCGGCGCCTCGAACGGCTCGGGCGGAGGGGCGGCCTCGGTCGGACGGGCCGTCGCCACGCCCTCGCTCCCGTCCCCGATCTCGCTCGCGGCCGGCGTCGCAGCGGCACCGTCCCGGGGCGCCGGGGAGCGCCTCCGGGCCGGCTGGCGCAGCCCCAGGATCGCCTCGAGATCGTCGAGGCGCACGGTGCGGCCGTTCGAGCTGGCCAAGTCGGCGCGCAACGGCGGGGCGGGAGGCACGAGCAGGTCGTCGAACGATGGCAGCGCGGCCGCGGGCGCCGGCTCGCGCCGAGGACGGCTCGCCGGCAGGGGCGTCCCGAGCCCGCCCAGGTCGAGTTCGGGCACCGGCCGCGACAGCTCGAACGTCGCCGGGGGCCCGACGTTCGCCGGCGGCGCCGCCGCCGGCGGGAGCGGCGCCATGCCGGAGAACGGATCGAACGCCGGGTCGGCCGGCACGACGGCGGCCACGGCGGCCGGAAATTCGACCGGCGGGTTCGGGATCGGTGCCGAGGTCACCGCTGCCGGAGGCGGAGAGGCCACCGGAGGCTCCTCCGGGGCGGGGGGACGCACGGCCGGGACGACACCCAGCGACGCGAGCAGCTCTTTACCCTCCTCGTGGGCGGGGTCGAGCGCGAGGAGGCGCTGGAGGTGCACGACGGCCTTGTCGGTCAGGCCGTACTTGGCGAAGACGACGGCCTCGGCGAACAGCTCCTTCGCGTTGGCGGACGCGAGCGACGGCTCGGTGAGCGCAGCGGCCGGTTGCGGCTCCGGCTCCCGGCGCAGCGGCGGCGCTGCGGCCTCGGCCGCCTCGTCGGCCGCCGGTCCGAGGTCGACGTCTACGAACTCGAGCTCCTCGTCGGCGGGCTCGACGCGAGGCGCGGGGGGCGCCGCCTCGCGGAGGGGAGCGGGAGGCCCGCCGTCGAGCTCGGCCAGCCGCATCGCGAGTTCGCGGTCGGCCGGGGCCTCGGCCGCGAGACGGCGGTAGACGGCGACCGCGTCGGCACGCCGCCCGGAGCCGAGGTACCCCTCGGCCAGCGCCTTCCCGATGCCCACCAGCGCGACGGTGTCCTCGAGCTCCTCGAAAACCGCGAGCGCGCGCTCGAGCACCTCCGGGTCGTCGGGAACGCTGGCCACCAGTTTCTTCACCAGCGTGGCCGCCCGTGCCATGTCGCGGACCTTCAGCAACCGGTCGACGAGCGGCAGCAACCGGGTCTTCGCGTCGGCCCCCAACGCCGATCCGATCATCACGTCGCCGTACAACTGGATGACGTCGGTGCGCTCGCCGGCGCTCCCGATCAGCCCCTCGAGGAGTTTGGCGGCCGCATCCGTCTCGCCCGACTCGACGAGCGCCCGCGCCGCCGCACGCTGCAGCTCGATCCCCCCCCGGCTCGTGGCGAGCGCCTGTTTGGCCAGCTCAACCGCCTGGGATTTGCGCCCCGCGGCGATCAGCGCGTCGATGCACGGCGCCACGAACTCGGCCTGCTCGGGACCGAGCTCGAGGATCCTCCGGTGCAGCTTCACCGCCTCGTCGAGCATGCCGCGGCCGAGCAACGACCGGCCGAGCGCGTCGATCTCCGCGCCCACGCCGGCAACGTCGCCGAGCTGCAACGAGAGGTCCACGAGCTTCGCCCTGGCCTGCAGGTTCGCGGGCTCCAGCTCGACGAGACGGCGGTAGACACGCACCGCGTCCTGGTTTTGCTTCGCGCGCAAAAACCAGTCCGCGAGCGTCTGCAGCTGCTGCCGCCCCTCGACCACGAGACCCTGCTTGAAGTAGAGGTCGGCCAACCGCTCGTACGTCTCGGTACGGCGCGGATCGAGCCGGTTGACCTTCTTGTAGATCGCGATCGACTTGAGAAAAAAGCCGTCGGTGGCGAAGTGCTCCGCGATGCGCTGGTAGACCTCGATCGCTTCCGGGATGCGATCGACCTTGACCAACAGGTCACCGAGGCGGTTGAGCGAGTTGGTATCGCTCGGCAGCTGATCGACGGCGCGCATGTACTGCTTGATGGCGGCGTCGAGCTTGCCGCGTGCGGCCAGCTTCTCCGCTTCCTCGATGATCAGTTCACGTTTCCCCGACGCCATAAGGAGGTCGCACGCCCTTCGATTATGCTAACACACGCACCGGGGCGAAGCTCTTCCGGTGTAGTGACGTCACGCCCAGACGGCGCAGCGCGCCGAGGTGCGCGGGCGTCGGGTAGCCCTTGTTGGCGGCCCAGCCGTAGCCCGGGTGCTCGCCGGCCAGCGCGGCCATCGTGGCGTCGCGCACCACCTTGGCGAGGATCGAGGCGGCGGCGACGCAGCAATACCGGGCGTCCGCGTGCGGCTCGGCGAGAACCGGTATGGGAACTCCGGGCAGCGGGAGCGCGTCGCTGACCACGAGGCCAAGGCCATCGCCGAGCGCGAGCACGGCCTCGATCATCGCCGCGCGCGTGGCCTCGAGGATGTTGACGCGGTCGATCTCGGCGGCTTCGCGATGGACGACCGCCCACGCCGCGGCGCGCTCGCGGATCTCGCCGGCGAGGCGCTCGCGACGCCTGGGGGACACGCGCTTGGAGTCGTCGAGCCCGGCGATCGGACGATCCGGGTGCAGCACGACCGCGGCGACCGTGACCGGTCCCGCCAGTGCTCCCCGCCCCACCTCGTCGACGCCCGCGATCAAGCCGTGGCGGGCGGCCAGCGCCCGGTCACGCGCCCCGTCGGGTGGGCCGGCCCTCACCGACGGTCGTATTCCTCTTCCAGCCGCGCCGCCTTGCCCTTGAGCTCGCGCAGGAAGTAAAGCTTGGCGCGCCGCACGCGACCGTGGCGGACCACCTCGATGCGGTCGATGCTCGGCGAGTGCACGGGGAAGACGCGCTCGACCCCGACGCTGTAGGAGACCTTGCGGACCGTGAAGCTCTCCCGCACGCCGCCGCCCTTGCGGGCGATCACGACGCCCTCGAACACCTGAATGCGTTCCTTCTCGCCCTCGCGAACCCTGACGTGGACCCGCACCGTGTCACCCGGGCCGAACGCCGGGATGCCGTCGCGCATCTGCTCTTTCTCGAGCTCGAGTAGATCCATGGTAAACCTCCCGCCCTGACCACGCTCGACCTGCGGACGTGGTGCGGAACGGGGATTATACACGTGTTTCGGCTCAGCGGATAGGTCCGTCGCCCCGCGCGTCGGGGGCCGGCGGCCACTCCACCCCCTCCTCGCGCGCCACCTCGGCGGCGAGCCGGCGGGCCTCCTCGGGCAGCTCGCGCCAGCTCCGCCGCAGCAGATCGGGCCGCCGCAACAGCGTGTCGCGCACCGCCCGGCGCAACCGCCACGACCGGATCGCCCCGTGGTCGCCGGAGAGGAGCACCGCGGGCACGCGCATCCCCTCGTACTCGCGCGGCCGCGTGTACACGGGGTGGTCGAGCAGCCCCGACGTGAACGAGTCCGCGCTGACCGAACCCGGGTCGCCCACGACACCGGGGACGTGGCGGGCCGCGGCGTCGAGCATCGCGAGCGCGGCGATCTCGCCGCCGGAGAGCACGAAGTCGCCGAGCGAGATCTCGTCGGCGCGCAACGTCTCGTGGATGCGCTCGTCGAGGCCTTCGTAGCGGCCGCACACGAACAACGTGCGCGGGCAAGCCGCCAGTTCCCTCGCCGCGGCGTCGTCGAAGCGGCGGCCGCGCGGGTCCGGGAGAACGACGTGCGGCGGCTCGGGCGCGAGCGCGGCGACCGCACGCACCGCCGGCACCACCGCCGAGGCCATCAACACCATCCCAGGCCCGCCCCCGAACGGCTCGTCGTCGACCTGCCCGTAGCGGTTGACCGCCCACTTCCTCAGGTCGTGGACGCGCACGTCCAAGGCGCCTGCAGCGATGCCGCGGCCGAGCACCCCGATGGCCAGGTACGGCTCGACGGCCGCCGGGAACAGCGTCAGCAGGTCACAGCGCATCGCCGTCGAACAGCCCGCGCGGAGGGTCGAGCTCCACCGTGCGGGCCTCGAGGTCCACCCGCACCACGATCGGGGAGCGAAACGGCACCAGCACCTCGCCCGCCGCCGCAGCGACCTTGAGCAACGCGCCGCCGGGGCCGTCCTCGAGCGCGGTCACCTCGCCGAGCCCGGTGCCGTCCGTGGACACGCACCGACATCCGATCAGCTCGTGCTCGTAGTAGTAGCGCTCGGGGAGGCTGGAACGCTCCTGCGCCGGGAGGAAGACCCACAGGCCGCGCCACCCTTCGACCTCTTCGCGGGTGCCGACGTCCTTGAGGCTGAGCAGCCAGTCGCCCTTGTGGCGCCGCACTTGTTGCACGGTGACGTGCAGCGTGGGTGCCTCCTCGCCGAGCCCGACCGTGGTCCCCGCGGCGAGACGCTCCGGGAAATCGGTCACGATCTCCACCGTGATCTCGCCGTGGATGCCGTGCGGCCGGCGGACCCGCCCCACCGCCAGCCAGTCGGCCTCGGGGCCGCTCACGGCTGCTACTCGAGGATCTCGAGCACGAAGCGCTTGCGCACCTTCATGCCCGCCGCGGCGAGCAGCGTCCGCATCGCCCGCGCGGTCTTCCCCTGCTTGCCGATGACCTTGCCGAGGTCCTCGGTGGCGACCCGCAGCTCGAGCACGGTGGTCTGCTCGCCGACCACCTCGCGCACCTGCACCTTGTCCGGCTGGTCGACGAGCGCCCTGGCGATCTGCTCCACGAGCTCCTTCATGTGCGCCTCCGATCGGGCGGCGTGCCGAGGTTCAGCTCTTCGAGTTCTCGAACAGGTTCTTCACGGTCGGAGACAGCTTGGCGCCGCGCCCAACCCAGTACTCGACGCGCTCGCGGTCGAAGCGCACCTCCGCCGGCTCGCTGCGCGGGTTGTAGTAGCCAACCTCCTCCAGCACCGCGGCGGTCGGCGTCCGCCGGCGGTCGGAAACCACCACTCGGTACACAGGGCGCTTGTTGGAACCCATTCGCCGCAGTCGAATCATCAGCATCGAACACTCTCCTTACCTTGTCGGCCGCGGATCTCCCGCGACCGGGCATTGTACCAAATCCCCGGCCGGTCCCTCACAACCCCATGCCGCGCAGGGCGCGGCGCGGGTCGCCGCTGGACAGGCGCCTGACCATCCGCTTCATCTCCCCGTACTGGCGCAGCAACCGGTTGACCTCCTCGACGGTGGTCCCGGCGCCGCGCGCGATGCGCTTGCGCCGCGACCCGTTGATGATTTCGGGGTGGTGGCGCTCGACGGGGGTCATCGAGCCGATGATCGCCTCGAAGCGGATGATCTTGCGGTTGTCCACCTGCGGCGCCTTGAGCGCCTTGGCACCGGGGAGGAGGTCCGTGAGCTGGTCGAGCAGGCCGCCGCCACGCATTTGCTTGAGCTGGTCGCGCAGGTCGTCGAGGTCGAACCCCTGCTTCCTCAGCTTCTTCTCCATCTCGGCGGCGTTCTTCTCATCCACCACCGCCTGCGCCTTTTCGAAGAACGTGGCCATGTCGCCGAGACCGAGGATGCGCGCCGCCATGCGGTCGGGGTGGAACAGCTCGAGGTCCTCGAGCCGCTCCCCCACGCCGGCCAGGCGCACGGGTTGCCCCGCCACCGAGACCACCGAGAGCGCCGCGCCGCCGCGGGCGTCGCCGTCGAGCTTGGTCAGGACCACGCCCGTGAGCGGCAGCCGCGCCGAGAACGCCGCGGCCTGGCGCACCGCGTCCTGCCCGGTCATCGCGTCGGCCACGAACAGCACCTCGGAGGGCTTGAGGATCTCGTTCAGCTCCGCCATCTCCGCCATCAGCTCCTCGTCGATGTGGAGCCGCCCGGCGGTGTCGAAGACGATGACCTCGAACCCCTTGCGCCGCGCCTCGACGAGCGCCGCGCGCGCGATCTCGGCCGGCCTCGTCCAGGCGCGGGTGTCGAGCACCGGCATCGCGGCCTGGCGGCCGAGCTGCTCGAGTTGCTCGCGCGCGGCCGGGCGTTGCGTGTCGGCCGGGACCAGGAGCACGTGCTTGCCGAGCGACTTCTTGATGAACACCGCGATCTTGGCGGCGGTCGTCGTCTTGCCGGTGCCCTGCAGGCCGACGAGCAGCAGCGGCGCCGGGAACCCCTTGAACCGCAGCGGCCGCGCCGCGCCGCCGAGCAGCCCGGTCAGCTCCTCGTGCACGATCTTGACCACCTGCTGCGCCGGCGAGAGCGACGCGAGGACCTCCTTGCCGAGCGCGCGCTCGCGCACCTTGGCCACGAACTCCTTGACCACCGGCAGCGCCACGTCGGCCCCGAGCAGGGCGCGCCGGATCTCAGCCAGGGCGTCGTCCACGTGCTTCTCGGTCAGATGCCCCTCGCCGCGCAGGGTCTTGAAGACTTTTTGCAGTCGATCGGAGATCGCTTCGAGCACCAACCCTCCAGGACCGCAAAGTTTACCACCGCCGGCGGCACCTGGACTCCGGAGTCGCGGTGACAGGCAGACGCGTCAACGCCGAGGTGCAGTGGGGCTGAGGGGCAGAGGAGCAACGGCGAAGCACTTGACCGCGCCTCTGTGTCTCTGCGCCTCTGCTCCTCGGCCCCTCGGCTCCTCTGCACCGCATTTCGGTCCGGGGCTCGCCGAGCATGGACCTGCGGCGAGGGAAGGCGCACAATCGTCCAGGACACGCCGGCACGTTGCGCGGTCGCCGCGGAGGTGAACGATGGGAATCGACCCGAAGGCGCTGTGGACGATGTCGTACGGCGTGTACCTGGTGACCGCGCGCGCCGGGGGGCGGGCCAACGGCCAGGTGGCCAACTCGGTCTTCCAGGTCACCGCCGAGCCGGCGCGGCTCGCCGCCGCCATCAACAAGGAGAACTTCACCCACGATCTGATCCGCGACGGCGGCTGGTTCGGCGTGTCGGTGCTCGCCGACAGCGTTCCGATGGAGCTCATCGGCGTGTTCGGCTTCAAGTCCGGCCGCGACGTCGACAAGCTCGCGCACGCCACGGTGCGAGACGGCGCGCACGTGCCGCTCGTCATCGACCACGCCGTGGCCGTCGCCGAGGCGCGGGTGCTGGCCGCGGCCGACGCCGGCACGCACACCCTGTTCATCGGCGAGGTCGCAGCCGCCGAGGTCCTCTCCGGCGCGGCGCCGCTCACCTACGCCGCGTACCACGCCCGCAAGGGGCGGGCGCCGAAGAACGCGCCGACGTACCGCGGCGAGATCGAGCCGCCCGCGCAGGCTCCGACCAAGGCGCCGGCCGTCGCTTCGACGTGGACCTGCGGCGTCTGCGGCTACACGTACGACCCCGCCGAGGGCGACCCGGCGCACGGCATCGCGCCCGGCACCCGCTTCGACGACCTCCCCGGCGACTGGGTCTGCCCCGTCTGCGGCGCCCCGAAGGACGCGTTCCTCCCGGATTAGGCCTGGTTCAGGAGCGCCGAGGAGAGCGAAGAGGCAGCAGCAAGGTCAAAGGGAAGAAGGGAAACGGCGAAGGAAGGACAAAGGCCCGCGCCGACCTGCCTTTCCTTTTTCCGTCTCTCTCGGCCCTTCACCAGCGCCCGCGCACGCCTCACCGGTCGGCGCCGCTGCCGTAGCGACGGAGCTGCTCGGCCATCTCCGCCAGTCGGGCCGCGCAGCGTCCGAGCACCGTGTCGGGCGGGAACGAGCCGTCCGGGCCCCGCTCGCCCGCGGACGCCCCGGTGAGCAGCTCGATCCCCTCCTCGACGCGCGCGACCGCCCACAGGTGGAACCGCCCGCTCTCGACGGCCGTCACGACCTCGGGGTCGAGCTGCAGGTCGGCGACGTTCGCCTCCGGGATCACGACGCCCTGCGTCCCCGAGAGGCCGCGCCGGCTGCACAGGGCGAAGAACCCCTCGACCTTCTCGTTGACGCCGCCGATCGCCTGGATGCGCCCGTTCTGGTCGACCGAGCCGGTGACCGCGAGGTCCTGCCGCAGCGGAACGCCGGAGAGCGCCGACAGGATCGCGTACACCTCGGTGGAGGAGGCGCTGTCGCCGTCCACCCCGCCGTACGACTGCTCGAACGCGATCGACGCGCTCATCGACAGCGGCGCCTCGGACGCGAACGTGCCGCGCAGGAACCCGGTGAGGATCAGGACGCCCTTGTCGTGGGTGCTCCCCGACATGCGCGCCTCGCGCTCCACGCTGATGACGCCCTCGCGGCCGAGGCCGACCCGCGCCGTGACCCGTCCGGGCAGGCCGAACGCGTGGTAGCCGAGGTCGTACACGGCGAGACCGTTGATCTGGCCAACGGTGCTCCCCGCGCTCGCGATCACCAGCACGTCGTCGAGCATCATCTCGGTGAGCTTGTCCTCCGGGAGGGAGTGGCGGTCGCGGCGTTCCCGCAACGCGGCGCGCACGTGCTCGACGGTGACCTGGGCACCGTCCCGCTGGCGGGCGAGGAACGCCGCCTCGCGGAGGATGTCCGCGACGTCCGAGAAGCGCGCCGAGATCCGCTTGCGGTTGTGCGCCAGGCGGACGGCTTCCTCCACCAGGGCGGCCATCCCGCTGCGGTCGAGCTGCGGCAGCCTTTCGTCATGGACGATCTTGGCCATCAGCGCGAGGAAGTCGGCGACCCGCTCGCGGCCGTTCGGCATCTCGCTGTCGAAGTCGCACAGCACCTTGAAGATCTTGCGAAACTCCTCGTCCATCTCGTGGAGCAGGTCGTACAGCGCGCGGTCGCCGATCATCACGACCTTGACATCGATCTCGACCGGCTCCGGCTGGAGCGCCTGCCCGGAGATCGCGAACAGGATGTCGCGCGGCCGGATCACGACCCGGCGGTAGCGCAGGGCGCGCTTGAGCGCCGGCCACACCCCCGCCTCGGAGAGCGCGTCGAAGGCGTTGACGACGAGGAAGCCGCCGTGGGCCCGCAGCAGCGAGCCGGCGCGGATGCGCATGTGGTCGGAGGTGGAGTGCAGGTTCGGCCCGACCTTCGCCTCCACGGTACCGAACAGGTTGCCGTGCGACGGCTCGGTCTCGATCACCACCGGTCGCCCGCTGGTCGCGCCGTTGTCCACGACGACGTTGACGCGGTAGCGCAGGAGCGGGTCGCTGTCGTCCCCGTCCTTGGTCACGAACAGGTCGAGGTGGTCGAGCATGTCCGCGAGAACATCGTCGAGGTACCCGCCGGCGCGCGGCTCGCCGACCTCGCGCGCCACCGCGCCGAGCGCCTGCTTGAGGATCGGCTCCACCGTCGAACGGCGCAAGTTCTCGGCCCGGGCCACCATCTCGTCGCGTAGCGTCATCACCTCGTGGTAGACGCGCTGCAACTCCTCCGACAGTTTGCCGTGCCCGCGCTCCAGCTCGGCGGCGCGCTCGCGGTCGACCTTCCCCTCCTCGGCCAGGCTCTGCAGCTTGTCCAGGGTGACCGGACGATCCTCGACCGTCGGCAGGATCTCGGGCCGCGTGACCGAGCCGACCTGC
>DAIDOU010000045.1 GCA_027458945.1 Acidobacteriota bacterium | reverse complement strand
GCCGGTCGGCGACCGGGTCGTGGTCATCGGCGGCGGCGACACCGCGGTCGACGCGGCGCGCGTCTCGCTGCGCCTGTCGTCCGACACCGCCTCGATGTCGCGCCGGATGGGCGCCGAGGTGACGATCCTGTACCGCCGCACGCGCACCGAGATGCCGGCGATCGATCGCGAGATCGACGAGGCGCTCGAGGAGGGGGTCAAGATCGAGTACCTCGCCGCCCCGCTGCGCGTCCTGCGCCGCGACGACGGTTCGCTCTCCGGCCTCGTCGTGCAGCGCATGCAGCTCGGCGAGCCCGACGCCTCCGGGCGGCGGCGCCCGGTCCCGATCGAGGGCGACACCTACGAACTGCCCGTCGACACGATCCTCACCGCGGTGAGCCAGGAGCCCGACTGGGCGACGCTCGGCGAGATCGCGGTCAAGGGTTCCTGGATCTCGGCCGACGAGTGGGGCCGCACCGGGATCGACAAGGTCTTCTCGGGCGGCGACTCGCTCGGCCTCGGCCTCGCCACGATCTCGGTCGGCCAGGGGCGCAAGGCCGCCGAGGCGATCCACGCCACGTTGCGCGGCGGCGAGCCGAAGGCGCCGCCGGCGCTGCCTACCGTCGGTCCCGAGCGGATCAAGATGGACCGCTACGACGCCGCGGTGCGCGCCGAGCGCCGGGTCGTCGGACCCGCCGAGCGCCTCGCCCACCCGATGGAGGAGGTCGATCTGGGGATCACCGCCGAGCAGGCGCTCGCGGAGGTCGCGCGCTGTTTCTCCTGCGGCAAGTGCTTCGGTTGCGAGAAGTGTTGGATGTACTGCCAGGCGAACTGTTTCGCCAAGGTGTCGGACCCCGTCCACGGGAACTTCTACAAGGTCAAGCTCGAGCTCTGCGACGGCTGCAAGAAGTGCGCCGACGAGTGCCCGTGCGGTTTCCTCGACATGATCTAGGTGCCGAGGGCCACGGTGGCGCAACCCACGCTCCCCCGCTTGGTGCTGGCCGGACTGGCCGGGGACACCGGCAAGACGCTGGTGTCCGTCGGCGTCGTCCGCGCCCTGCGCCGGCGCCGGCTGCGGGTCGCGCCGTACAAGAAGGGCCCCGACTATATCGACGCCTCGTGGCTGACGGCGGCGGCGGGGGTCGCCGCCCGCAACCTGGACACGTACCTGATGCCCGCCGCGGCGATCCAGCGCTCGCTCGCGCGCGCCTCCGGCGCCGCCGACGTCGCGATCATCGAGGGGAACCGCGGCCTCTTCGACGGGATGGACGCCGAGGGCTCGCACTCCACGGCCACGCTGGCCAAGCTCACGGGCGCCCCCGTCGTGCTGGTCGTCAACGCGGCCAAGGTCACCCGCACCGTGGCGGCCGAGATCCTCGGCTGTCAGGTGATGGATCCCAAGCTCAACCTCGCCGCCGTGATCATCAACCGCGTCGCGAGCCGCCGTCACGAGGCGGTGATCCGCGAGGCGATCGCCCAGACCACCGACGTGCCGGTGGTCGGAGCGATCCCGAACGAGGCGCTCGACCTGCCGAGCCGGCACCTCGGCCTGGTCCCGGTGGCCGAGCACCCGCGCTCGGAGGAGCTCATCGAGCGCGCCGCCGAGCTCATCGCGGCGCACGTCGACCTCGACGAGCTGCTGCGCCTGGCCGGCGAGGCGCCCCGCTTCGAGGCGCCCCCGGCCGCGGACGCCGCCGCCGTCGCCGGAACGCCGGTGCGGATCGGGGTGGCGCGCGACGCCGCGTTCTCCTTCTACTACCCGGAGAACCTCGAGGGGCTGCAGGCCGCCGGGGCGGAGCTCGTGGAGCTCTCCCCGCTCGCCGACCGCGCGCTCCCCGAGCTCGACGCGCTCTACATCGGCGGCGGCTTTCCGGAGGTGCACGCCGCCGCGCTCGCCGCCAACCGCGAGTTCCGCGAGGCGCTGCGCCGGCGGATCGGCGACGGCATGCCGGTGTGGGCCGAGTGCGGCGGCTTGATGTACCTCGCCAACCGGCTCGTGGTCGGCCACGTCGCCCACCCGATGGTGGGGGCGATCCCGGTCACCGTCGAGCAGACCGACCGGCCGCGCGGCCACGGCTACGTCGCCGCGCGCGTGGACACGCCGAACCCGTTCCTGGCGGCGGGGACCGAGGTTCGCGGGCACGAGTTCCACTACTCACAGATCGCCCAGGGGGCCGGTGACGTCCCCACGATCCTCGAGGTGGGCCGCGGGGTCGGCATCGGCGGCGGCCGCGACGGGATCAAGGCCGTTCAGACGGTCGCCTGCTACACCCATGTCCACGCCGCCGGCGTCCCCGAGTGGGCGCCGGCGCTGGTACGCGCGGCCCGCGGAGGCCGCTGGTGAGCGCGCGCCAGCTCGTCAGCGACGCCGTCGAGTCGGGCCGGCTCGACGATCTGGAGCGGCTCGCGATCGCGGACCCGCGGGCGCTGCGCCACGTGCTCGCCCTCGTCTATCGTCCCGAGCCGGCGATCCGCACCGCCGCCGCGCGGGCGATCGCCGCGGCCAGCCGCCATCGTCAGGAGCTCGTGGGGGAGATGGCGCGCCGGCTGGTGTGGGCGATGAACGACGAGTCCGGGACGCACGGTCTGAACGCCCCCGAGGTCCTGCAGGCGCTGGCCGAGACGAACCCGGACCTGCTGCTGCCGCTGCTGCCCGACCTGCTACGTCTGACCGCCGACCCGAGTCTCCACGACCGCCTGGTCGAGGTTGCCCGCCTCGTCGCCGCGCGCGACCGCGGGCGGGCGGCGACCACGGTGGCCACCGCGCTGTGCGCATGCGCACGAGGAGGAAAGTCATGAACAGTTGCGCCACCTACGCCCCCGACCGGGTCGAGCGCTGCCGCCGCCGCGTCCAGGCGGAGCCGGCGTCCGCCCCGGCCCATCTCAGCCTGGGCACCGCGCTCATGGAGATCAACCGCGCCCGCGAGGCGGAGGCGGCGTTCCGCCGCGCACTGGAGCTGCAACCCGGCTACCCGGAGGCGCTCGTCAACCTCGGCGGCGTGCTGCTCGCACGCTGGGACTTCCAGGGCTGCATCGAGGCCAACCGGCGAGCGGCGGAGGCGAAGCCCGATCTGATGCTGGCCCACTACAACGAGGGGTTGGGCTACCTCTACCTCGGCGACGGCGAGGCGATGGTCACCTGCTTCCGCCGCGCCCTCGCGCTCGAGCCGAACAATGCGGCGTGCGAGTACTACCTCGCGGTCGGCCTGCTCGCCACCGGCGCGGTCGCCGAGAGCCGTCTCCGTCTCGACGCCGCGGTCGCCGGCGGCTTCAGCCCGGTCCCCGAGTTCCTCAAGGCGCTGGAGAAGGCCGAGGGCCGGCCGGCGCAACCGGCCCAGGAAGCCACCGAACAACCACGAGCTTGAACGCCCGACCACCGGTCGGGCAAAGGAGGAAAGACATGTCAACGTTCACCCAAGGTAACGTCAGCATCGAGGTCGATGAGGACGGTTTCATGCTCGAGCCCGAGAAGTGGAACGAGGACGTCGCCAAGGCCCTCGCCACCACCGAAGGGGTCAACGAGCTGAACGACGAACACTGGAAGCTCGTGCACTACCTGCGCAACTACTTCCTGCAGTTCGGGGTCGCGCCGATGATCCGCAAGCTGTGCAAGGAAACCGGCTACGACCTCAAGAAGGTCTACGAGCTCTTCCCGTCCGGCCCCGCCAAGGGCGCCTGCAAGGTGGCCGGCCTCGCCAAGCCGACCGGTTGCGTCTAGCGACGACGGGGCGGCCGTTCCGGCATCCCCGGGACGGCCGCTTCCAGCACCGACTCCCGATTCGCGAGACCGATGCCGCCCCGGGTCGAGCCGGACGTGGCAACAGGAGAGAGACCACGGTGAGTTCACTGCTCCATGCGCTGCGGGAAAAGCGGGCGGGGTTGGCCCAACGCTGGGCGGAACTCGTCTTCGCCACCTACCCGGCGCAGAGCGCTCCGTTCCTCAGCCGCGAGAAGGACCGCTTCCGCAACCCGCTCGGCGCCACGATCCGCGACGAGCTCGCCGCCATCGTCGACGTGCTCCTCGACGGCGGCGGCGCCGAGGCCGTCGCCGGCCCCCTCGACGCGATCGTCCGGGTGCGCGCGGTGCAGGGGTTCTCCCCGGCCGAGGCGCTGGGGTTCGTCTTCCAGCTCAAGCGGGCGGTGGCCGAACTGGTCGGCCGGGACGCGGCCGCCGCCGCGGCCGCCGAGCTGCTCGAGCTGCACGCCCGCATCGACGAGCTGGCGCTGCAGGCGTTTGCCATCTATGTCGGGTGCCGCGAGCGCATCTTCGAGCTGCGCGCCCGGGAAGCCACGGCGCGCACCTACTCGCTGCTCAAGCGCGCCGGCGCGCTCACCCAGACGGACGCGGCGGAGGGGACCCCCACCCCCTCCGGCGAAGGGAGGTCGTGAGGCATGCGGGTCGCCTGGTCGTTCCTGCTGGTCGTGCTGCTGGCGGCGGTCGCCTTCTTCGGAGCCGATGCCGGCGGCCAAGCGCTGTTCGGCGTCGTCCTCCCCTACGTGGCGATGGTCGTCTTCCTCGTCGGCATCGCGGCGCGCGTCCTCTCGTGGGCGCGCTCGACGGTGCCGTTTCGCATCCCCACGACGTGCGGGCAGCAGCGCTCCCTCCCGTGGATCAAGCCGGCCTCGCTCGACAACCCGTCGACCGGCCGCGGCGCCGCCGCGCGCGTGCTGCTCGAGGTATTCGCCTTCCGCTCGCTGTTCCGCAACACCCGCAGCGAGCTGCGCCCGGGGGGGCGCTTCACGTTCTCCCCCGACAAGTGGCTGTGGGCGGGCGCGCTCGCCTTCCACTACGCGTTCCTGGTGGTGTTCCTGCGCCACTACCGCTTCTTCGCCGAACCGGTGCCGGCGGTGGTGCGGTGGATCGAGGGGCTGGATGGCTTCTTCCAGGTCGGACTGCCGGTGGTGTACCTCACCGACATCGTCCTCGTCGCCGCCCTCGGGTTCCTCCTCTGGCGGCGGCTCGAGGACGCGCGCCTGCGCTACCTCTCGCTCCACGCCGACTACTTCCCCCTCGCCCTCCTGCTCGGGATCGCGGTCAGCGGAGTGCTGCTGCGCTACTTCGTGCGGGCCGACGTGGTCAGGGTGAAGGAGCTGGCGATCGGCCTCGTCAGCCTGCACCCCGCCGTCCCGCAGGGGATCTCGCCGCTGGTGTTCGCTCACATCTTCCTCGTCACCGTGCTGATCGCGTACTTCCCGTTCTCCAAGCTCGTGCACATGGCCGGCGTGTTCCTCTCGCCGACCCGGAACCTGGCCAACGACACCCGCATGCGCCGCCACGTCAACCCCTGGAACCCGGCGATCGTCGGCCACACCTACGCCGAGTGGGAGCACGAGTTCCACGACAAGCTGAAGGCCTCGGGGATCCCTCTCGACGAGGAGTGAGAGATGCCGGAAAAGACACGCGACGAGCTCGTCCAGATCGACTTCAAGCCGCCCGAGCGGGAGTGGATGGACCCCGCCATCGACTTCGAGGCGCGCCGCGGCACGTGGTCGTACCCGGCTGCGGCGAAGAACCTGCGCTACCTCGGGTTCCCCAACCCGCGCGAGTGGTCGCCGACCGACGAGGACTGGCAGCTGCCCGAGAACTGGCAGCAGATCATCCACGACGGGCTCGCGGAGCGCCTGAACAAGTACCGTTCCCTCAAGCTCTTCCTCGACGTGTGCGTGCGCTGCGGCGCGTGCGCCGACAAGTGCCACTTCTACTTGGGGTCCGGCGACCCGAAGAACATGCCGGTGCTGCGGGCCGAGCTGCTGCGCTCGGTGTACCGCAACGACTTCACCACCGCCGGCAGGATCCTCGGCCGGATCGGCGGCGCCCGAAAGCTCACCCCGGCCGTGCTCAAGGAGTGGTTCTACTACTTCTACCAGTGCACCGAGTGCCGGCGCTGCTCCGTGTTCTGCCCGTACGGCATCGACACCGCCGAGATCACGATGCTCGCCCGCGAGCTGCTCAACCTCGTCGGTCTGAACATCAACTGGGTCATCGAGCCGGTCGCCAACTGCGACCGCACCGGCAACCACCTCGGCATCCAGCCACACACGTTCAAAGACAACATCGAGTTCCTCGTCGACGAGCTCGAGGACGCGACCGGGGTCCGCGTCGACCCCTCGATCAACCGCAAAGGGGCGGAGCTGCTGTTCGTGGTGCCGTCCGCGGACTACTTCGCCGAGCCCGGGATCTACACGTTCATGGGCTATCTCCTCCTCCTGCACGCCCTCGGCGTCGACTACACGCTCTCCGCCTACGCCTCCGAGGGCGGCAACTTCGGCCTGTTCACCTCGCACGACACGATCAAGCGGCTCAACTACAAGATCTACCACGAGGCGAAGCGGCTCGGCGTCAAGTGGATCCTCGGCGGTGAGTGCGGCCACATGTGGCGGGTGATTCACCAGTACATGGACACGATGAACGGCCCGGCCGACTTCCTCGAGCCGCCGGTCAGCCCGATCACCGGCACCGCGTTCACCAACGCCGCGGCGACGAAGATGGTGCACGTCTGCGAGTTCACCGCCGACCTGATCAAGCACGGCAAGCTCCGGCTCGACCCGGCGCGCAACGACCACCTGCGCGTCACCTTCCACGACTCGTGCAACCCGGCGCGCGCGATGGGGATCCTCGAGGAGCCGCGCTACATCCTGCGCTCGGTCGTCAACAACTTCTTCGAGATGCCGGAAAACACGATCCGCGAGCAGACGTTCTGCTGCGGCGGCGGCGCCGGTCTCGGCAACGACGAGAACATGGAGATGCGCCTGCGCGGCGGCCTGCCGCGCGCCAACGCGGTCCGCTTCGTGCACGAGAAGCACGGCGTCAACCGCCTCGCCTGTATCTGCGCCATCGACCGCGCCGTGCTCACCACGCTGATGGAGTACTGGGTCCCGGAGGTGGACGTGTCGGGCGTGCACGAGTTGGTGGGCAACGCGCTCGCGATCGACGGCGAGAAGCCGAGGAACACCGATCTGCGGGGCCGGCCGCTGGCCGGCGGAAAGGGTGACGCCGATGCGTGACCGCGGCAGGATCGTCACCGGCCTGGCCGTCTTCGTCGCCGTGGCGCTGGCGCCGGTCTGGCAGGCGGCGCTGCACGGGGCGGCCCGCCGGCCGGAGCCGAAGATCGTGACCACCGCGAAGCAGTGCGTCGAGCCGACCGCCGCGATGCGGCGCGATCACATGGACCTGCTCTACGCCTGGCGCGACACCGTCGTGCGCCGCGGCCAGCGCACCTACCTGGCGGCGGACGGCAAGACCGTGACGATGAGCCTCACCGGCACGTGCATGAAGTGTCACCCGAACAAGAAGGAGTTCTGCGACGCCTGCCACAACTACCTCGCGGTCTCCCCGTACTGCTGGGAGTGCCACATCGAGCCGAAGGAGAAATCGTGATGGGACAGGACCGCAGGGGGTTCCTCAAGCTCGCCGGTCTGGCCGCGGTCTGCGCCACGGCCAGGGAGTCGCTCACCCGGCTCGCCGGCGCGGCCGGCACCGAGCCGCGGCCATCCGCCAAGGCGCCGAAGGTCCGCTGGGCGATGGTCGTGGACCCGCGCCGTTGTCTCGAGCAGCAGAACTGCACCGCCTGCATCGATGCCTGCGACCACGCCCACAACGTCCCGGCGTTCACCAACCCGCGCCACGAGGTCAAGTGGATCTGGAAGACGCGCTTCGACGAGGCGTTCCCGGACCAGGACTCGCGCTACATCGACCCGGCGCTCACCTCCGAGGCCGTTCTGGCGCTGTGCAACCACTGTGACAACCCGCCGTGCGTGCGCGTCTGCCCGACCCAGGCGACGTGGAAGCGCGACGACGGCATCGTGGCGATGGACTGGCACCGCTGCATCGGCTGCCGCTACTGCATGGCTGCCTGCCCGTACGGCTCCCGCAGCTTCAACTGGGAGGACCCGCGCCCGCACATCGCGCACGAGAACCCCGACTTCCCCACCCGCACGAAGGGCGTGGTGGAGAAGTGCACGTTCTGCGACGAGCGCATCGATCGCGGCGAGCTGCCGGCGTGCGTGGTCGCGTGCAAGGAGAAGGCGCTGGTGTTCGGCGACCTGAACGATCCCGACTCCGAGGTGCGGCGCCTCCTGCGCACGCGCTTCGCGTTGCGCCGCCGCGCCGGTTTGGGGACGCAACCGGAAGTGTTCTACCTAGTGTGAGGTGACCATGCTCGAAAAGGCACTCGTCGGGGGCCGCGGATACTGGCGCTGGATCTTGGCGCTCGGGGTCGTGATCGCCCTCGGGCTCGTCTCGTACCTGCGGCAGTTCGCGTTCGGCCTCGGCATCACCGGCCTCTCCCGCGACGTGACGTGGGGGTTGTACATCGCCCAGTTCACGTTCCTGGTCGGTGTCGCGGCCTCGGCCGTGATGGTCGTCCTCCCCTACTACCTGCACAACTTCAAGATGTTCGGCAAGCTCACGATCCTCGGCGAGTTCCTGGCGATCTCCGCGGTAACGATGTGCATGCTCTTCATCTTCGTCGACATGGGCCAGCCGACGCGCGTCCTCAACGTGATGCTCTACCCCACGCCGCACTCGCTCATGTTCTGGGACATGGTGTCGCTCTCCGGCTACCTCGTCCTCAACGTGGTGATCTCGCACGTGACGCTCGCCGCCGAGCGCAACAGCGTCCCCCCCCCGCGCTGGATCAAGCCGGTGATCATCCTCTCGATCCCGTGGGCGGTCAGCATCCACACCGTCACCGCGTTCCTCTACTCCGGCCTCGCCGCGCGGCCGTTCTGGATGACGGCGATCCTGGCGCCGCGCTTCCTCGCCTCCGCGTTCTCCGCCGGCCCCGCGCTCCTCATCCTGTTCTGCCTCGTGCTCCGCCGCGTCACCCGCTTCGACGCCGGCCGCGAGCCGATCCAGCGCCTCGCGATCATCGTGACGTACGCGATGCTGATCAACGTCTTCTTTGTCCTGATGGAGCTGTTCACCGCCCTGTACAGCAACATCCCCGAGGACGTGGAGCACTTCACGTTCCTCTTCGTCGGGCTCGAGGGCAACACGACCCTGGTGCCGTGGATGTGGGCTTCGGCGGTGCTCTCGGTCGTCGCGCTCGTGCTCCTCGTCAACCCGAGGACGCGGCACGACGAGCGCACGCTGGCCGCGGCGTGCGTCGCCGTCTTCCTCGGGCTCTGGATCGAGAAGGGGCTCGGGTTGATCATCGCCGGGTTCGAGCCTTCGCCGCTCGGCGCCGTGACCGCCTACACCCCGACCGTTCCCGAGATCTCGATCACGCTGGGCATCTACGCCTTTGGCCTCCTGCTCATCACGCTCCTGTACAAGATCGCGTTGTCGGTCAGGGGCGAGACGGCGGCGTAACGGCAGCGGCTCACACGCGCGGCCGCGGCGCCCGCAGCCGCACCCGGGGGAGGGACGGATGGCGAACGGCACGCGCCGCGTGGTGATCGTCGGGGCCTCGGCGGCCGGCCTGCGCTGCGCCGCCCGCCTGGTACGCCTGCGGCCCGACTGGGCCGTCACCGTCGTCGAGCAGCGCGAGGTGTTCTCGTACGCCGCGTGCGGCCTGCCATACGTACTCGCCGGCGATGTCGACGAAGCCGCGGCGCTGCGCCGCACCAGCGACGGCGCCGTGCGCGACGCCGAGTACTTCGCCGCAGTCAAGGGCGTGGCGGTCCTCGCCGGGCGACGCGCCGACGCGATCGACGCCGCCGGGCGGACGCTGACCGTGACCGGCCCGGACGGCCGTGCCGAACGGCTGGAGTGGGACGAGCTCGTGCTCGCGACGGGCGCCTCGGCGTGCCGCCTGCCGGGGCAGCCCGACCACCCCCGGGTCCGCTCGCTCCACCTCCTCGAGGACCTCGAGCCGCTGCTCGGCGGCCTGCGCCGCGGCGCGATCGCCCGTGTCGCGATCGCCGGCGCCGGTCTCGTCGGCTGCGAGCTGGCCGAGGCGTTCCGCGCGTTGTGGGGCGCCGAGGTCGTGCTGCTCGAGGCGGCCGCCGCGCCGCTCTCGGGGGTCGTCGACGCCGAGATCGGCACGGTGGTTGCCGCCACCCTGCGGCGGGCCGGGGTGGAGCTGCGCACCGGCGCCCCGGTCGCTGCGATCACCGCCGGCGACAAACGGGTCGAGTTGACGGCCGCGGGTGAGCGACTCGGCGCCGACGCGCTGGTCGTCGCCGTCGGCGTCCGTCCCGAGGTGGCGCTCGCCCGGGACGCCGGCATCGCGTTGGGCGCCACCGGCGCCATCGCGGTCGACGACCGCCTCGCGACCGGCGTCGCTCACGTCTGGGCGATCGGCGACTGCGCCGAGGTGCGCCGGCGGCCGGACTGGGGCGCCGCCTGCATGCCGCTCGGCTCGCTCGCCAACCGGCAGGGGCGCACGCTGGCCAACATCCTCGCCGGCCGCGACGAGCGTTTCGCCGGCGCCGTGGGCGCGGTGGCGGCGAAGGTGTTCGACCTCAACGTGGCCGCCACCGGTCTCACCCGCGCCCGCGCCGAGGCGCTCGGGCTGGCGGCGCGCTCCGTGTGGATCACGGCCCACGACCGCGCCCACTACTGGCCCGAGGCGAAGGAGATCGTGATTCACCTCGTGTACGAGCCCGCGACCCGGCGCGTGCTCGGGGTGCAGGCGGTCGGCGCCGGCGAGGTCGCCAAGCGGGTGGACGTGGCGTCGTCGCTGATCGCCCGCGGCGCCGACCTCGCGGCGCTGGCCGACCTCGAGCAGGCGTACGCGCCGCCGTACGCCCCCGCGATCGACCCGCTCGCCACGGCGGCGTTCGTCGCCTTAAACCAGGAGGATGGGCTCGTCGCGCGGCGGCCTGACGACCTCCGGCCCGGCGACCGCCTGCTCGACGTGCGCCACCCCGGCGAGCGCGCCGGCCGCCCGATCCCCGGCGCGACCACCATCCCCCTCGAGGAGCTGCGCGCGGCGCTACCGCTCCCCGCCGGCGGCCCCTGGCTCGCGGTCTGCGAGCGCGGCGCCAGGTCGGCGGAGGCCGCCCGCCTGGTGCGGGCGGCGGGCGGCGCGGCGAGCTACCTCGGCGGCGGCCTGCAGCTGCGGGCGATGATGGGCCTGGAGCGCGAGCCGTGAGGCGCGGGCTGGGCCGGCGAGGCGGCACCGTGTTCCTGTACCATGGCCGCCGTGGGTGAGCGTCCCGATTCCGCGACGATGCTGCCGGTCATGCTCGACGTTCGCGGCCGCGACTGCCTCGTCGTCGGCGGCGGCGAGGTCGGCCGGCGCAAGGCGCTCGCACTGCTCGATGCCGGCGCCCGGGTCACCGTCGTCGACCCCGACCCGATGGCCGCGCTCGCAGCGCTGGCGGACGCCGGCCGGCTGCGGCTCGAGCGCCGCGCCTACCGCGCGGGCGAGGCCGCCCGGTACCGCCTCGTCTACGCCGCCACCGACGACCACGAGACCAACCGCCGGGCCGCGGCGGACGCCGAGGGAGCGGGGGTGTGGGCCAACGTCGCCGACGAGCCGGAGCTGTGCACGTTCCACGTGCCGGCGCGCGTCCGCCGCGGCGCCCTGCAGGTCGCCATCGCATCCAACGGCGAGGCGCCGTTCGCGGTCCGCCGCCTGCGCCAGCTCCTCGAGCGCCGCCTCGCGGGCGACTGGGCCGCGTGGATCGCCGCGGCGGCCCGCTTCCGCACCCGTGTCCGCACGCTTGCGGTCGCACCCGAGGAGCGGGAACGCCTCTTCGACAGCTTCTTCGCCGCCACGGTGGCGCCGCAGGCGCTGAGCGCGCGCGTGCCCGCCGCCGGGGAGGAAGCCGCCTGGATCGCGGGAGCCACGGCGCCGGCCGGTGCGGCGCCCGGGCGCGGCTTCGTCTCGCTCGTCGGCGCCGGTCCGGGCGACCCCGGCCTGCTCACGCTGCGCGCTCGCCAGCGGCTGCTGGCCGCCGATGTGGTCGTCTACGACCGCCTCGCGGAGCCGGTGCTCCCCCCCGACCTGCCCGCGTCCGTCGAGCTCCACTCCGTCGGCAAGGAGGCCGGCCACCACCCGGTCCCCCAGGGTGAGATCAACGCGCTGTTGGTCCGGCTTGGCCGCGAGGGCAAGCGCGTCGTGCGCCTCAAGGGCGGCGACCCGTACGTGTTCGGGCGCGGCGGCGAGGAGGCGGAGGAGCTGCGCGCCGCCGGTCTCCCGTTCGAGGTGGTGCCCGGCGTGACCGCCGGCATCGCCGTCCCCGCCTGCGCCGGCATCCCGGTGACCTCGCGAGACGAGGCGGTCCGCGTCACCCTGGTCACCGCGCACGAGAGCGCCCGCGCCGACGGCTCGTTCGTGCACTGGGACCAGCTCGCGCACGATCCCCACGCGACGATCGTGGCGTACATGGCGGTCTCGTCGCTCGCCAACGTGAGCGCCAACCTGATCGCCGGCGGGATGGACCCGCAGTGTCCCGCGGCGATGATCGAGCGCGGCTCGACCTCGGCCCAACGGGTGGTGTGTGCCCCGATTGCGGAGCTGCCGGCCGTCGCGGCGCGGGCCGAGATCCGGCCGCCCGCGCTGCTCGTCGTCGGCCCCACGGTCCGTCACGCCGCCACGCTCGGCTGCTTCGCCCATCGTCCGCTGTTCGGGCAGCGGCTCGCCGTGGTGGCGCCGGCCGCCGGAATCCGCGAAGCGCTCGAGGAGGCGGGGGCCGAGGTCGTCGAGGTGCCGCGGCCGCTGTCGCCCGCCTCCCGCGTCGTGCTGCGGGCGCTGCCGCTGACCGGCTGCGTGCTGCGCGGCGAGGACGAGGCCGAGGCGCTCGCCGCGGAGTCGGCGGCGTCGGACGCTCGGGCGGTGGCGTGGTGTCTGGGGGCAGGGACGACGGCGCGGGCGCGAGAGCTCGGCTGGGCGCGGGTCGTGGAGGTGGATGCGGCCGCCGGCTGGGCGGCGCTCGCCGCCGCGATCGGGAGGGGCGATGAAGCCAGCGGCGATCGTTAGCCTGGCGGCCGCACTGGCGGCGGTGGCGTTCGCGGCCCAACCGCAGCGGCCCGCGTCGCCGGTGCTCCGCCTCGGCGTCGTCAGCTTCTACAACCCGCGCCTGATGTACATCAAGTACCAGCCGCTCATCGACTACCTCAACGCCCACACGGACCGGCGCTGGGAGCTGGTGATCGGCCCGTCGTACGAGCGCACCGTGGACGACCTGTGCTCCGGGGTGCTCACCGTCGCGTACCTCGGCCCGTACACCTACGAGCGGGCGCACGCGCGCTGCGGCGCGCTCCCGGTGGTCAAGCTCAACACCGGCGGCAAGCCCACCTACCGCAGCCTGATCATGGTGCGCGCCGACAACCCGATCAAGAGCTTGCAGGAGCTCGCCGGCAAGCGGTTCGGCTTCGGCTCGCCGATGTCGACCTCGTCGCACCTGATGCCGCGCGCGATGCTCGACGACGCGGGCCTCCACCCCGGAGTCGATCTCGCCTGCCGCTACTACTTCCACCACGAGCGGGCGGCCCGCGCGGTGCTGCTCGGCGAGGTCGACGCCTGCGGCGTGCGCGACATCGTGGGCGAGAAGTTCACCCACCGCGGCCTGCGCATCCTGGCGACCTCGGAGCCGATGCCGAACTTCCCGTTCGTCCTCGCGCCGAACAGCCCGGCGGCGCTGCGCGACGAGCTCTTCACCACGCTGGTGGAGCAGCCGGTCGTCGATCCCGCGGCCGCCGCGGCGATCAGGGGATGGGACGAGGAACTCTCCGGCGGGTTCGTGGCCGCCTCCGACGCGGAGTACGCGCCGATCCGGCGGCTGGCGATCCGGGTGTTCGGGCCGCGGGCGCTCACCCTGGGCGAGGCGCAGCTGGAGTGCGGGCCCGGGAAGTCGTGAGCATGCTGCGCCTCGGCCTCCGCACCAAGTTCTTCCTCTACTCCAACACCCTCATCGTCGTGACCATGGGCCTGGTGATCGTGCTCGCCGCCGTGCACGAGCGCCGCAGCCGCTACGACGAGCTCGTCGATCGCGGCCTCTCGATCACCGACTCGCTCTCCGTCCCGATCACCGACGTGCTGATGTACGAGCAGCTCGGGTTGGTCGTCGAGGAGGGGCTGATCGAGAACTACGTGAGCGGCGTCATCGAGCACAACCACGACCTCGTGCGCTACGTCATCATCACCGACCCCAACGGGATGGTCACGCACTCGAACAGGTGGAGCCTGCTCGGCCAGCGGTTCACCCGCGCCCTCGACCGCAGCGCGGTGGGGAAGCGCTCCCGGGTCGACCTGCGCACCTCCTCGTGGGGGGAGCAGATCCTCGAGATCCGCACACCGCTCAACATCTCGACCCGGTTCTGGGGCTCGCTCGCGATCGGGTTCTCGCTCGCTCAGATCGACATCGAGGTCCGCGCGATCGTGCAGCGCGTCGCCCTGATCGCGCTCGTCCTCATGTTCGGCAACTCGATCCTCACCGCCATTTACGTGGAGACGTTGATCCGGCCGATCCTGGGCCTGCACAACACGATGCGGGAGGCCGGGGCCGGCAACCTCACGGTCCGCGCCCAGGTGCGGCGCGGCGACGAGGTGGGAGAGCTCGCCGACGCGTTCAACCGCATGATG
>DAIDOU010000044.1 GCA_027458945.1 Acidobacteriota bacterium | reverse complement strand
TCGGCGGCGGCCAGGCGCTCGCGCTCGGCGCGCGCCGCGTTGCGCTCGCGCCCGGCGGCGAGCTCGGTCTCGCGCAGCCGCTCGCGCTCGCGCACCGTCTCGTCCCGCGCCGCGGCGAGCGCACCGAGGTAGGCGTCGATGGCCAGGAACGAGCGCGAGAGCATCTCGCGGGCGCGCGCGAGCACGCCGCCCGGAACGCCGCACGCTTCGGCGATGGCGAGTCCGCGCGAGCGGCCGGGGACGCCGAGGTGCAGGCGGTAGGTGGGGCGGCCGCCCGCCTCGTCGTACCCCATCGCGGCGTTGAGCGACCCGGGGACCTCCTCGAGGTGCGCCGCCACGGTGATCAGGTGCGCGGTCGCCACGGTCCAGCAGCGGCGAGCGGCCAGCTCCTCCAGCAGCGCCGCGGCGAGCGCCGCTCCTTCCTCGGGGTCGGTGCCGGAGCCGAGCTCGTCGTAGAGCACCAGCGTGTCGGGGTCGGCCTCGGCCAGCAGCTGTGCGGTCACGCGCATCGCGCCGGTGAACGTCGAGAGGTCGGAGAAGAGGTTCTGCTCGTCGCCGAGGTGGCACCACACGCGCGAGAAGTGCGGCAGGGCGCTCCCGGCGGCGGCGAGGACCGGAATGCCGGCCTGCGCCATCAGGGCGGCGAGGCCGACGGTCTTGAGCGCGACCGTCTTGCCGCCGGCGTTGGGGCCGGAGAGCAGGACCAGGCGGGTTCCGGGCGGTAGCGTCAGCTCCAGTGGGACCACCGGACGGGTGTTGCCGGCGTGGCCCAGCACCTGGGCGCGCAGCGGCGCCAGCCCCGGATCGAGCAGCGGATGGCGGGCGTCCACCAGGCGGATCGTCGAGCCGACCCCGGGCTCGAGCAGCGCCGCGCCGGTCGCCTGGCCGAACAGCACCCGCGCTTGGCCGGCGTCCAGAC
Organism: Acidobacteriota bacterium; assembly: GCA_027458945.1. Lineage (GTDB taxonomy): Bacteria > Acidobacteriota > Thermoanaerobaculia > Thermoanaerobaculales > Thermoanaerobaculaceae > RBG-13-68-16. The sequence continues at coordinate 1,698 of DAIDOU010000044.1, read as the reverse complement.
CGGCGAGGGCGTCCGCGGCGCCGAGCAACTCGTCGCGGCGGCGATGGAACGCAGCGGCGGTCTCGGCGAGCGCGCGCTCCTCCTCGGCGCGCGCCAGCGCGGTGGCCTCGATGAGCGCGTTGTTGCGCTCGAGGAGGGCGAACGGCTCGAGGAAGACGGTCGCTCCGGTGGAGGAGACGTCGAGGACGAGGCCGGGGATCGCCGAACGCTCGGCTGCGGGGACCGGGACGCAGTAGCGGTCGCGGCGCACCGTGAACGGCCCGAGCGCACTGCGGTGCGAGCGCCGGACCTGCTCGACCGCCTCCACGATCGCCGCCCGATGGCGCTCGCGCGCGGCCCGGGCCTGCGCCAGCGCCGGCGACGCGCTGTCGAGAACCTCGCCCGCCGGTCCCAGGCGCTGCTCGCAGAACGCGAGAAACGCCTCGAGCTGCGGCAACGAGGCGAGGATGGCGGCGAGCTCGGCGCCGGGCGGGCCGGCGGCGAGCGCGGCACGCACCTCGACGATGCGGCGCACGAGGGCGATCAGGCGCGCGAGGTCGGCGCCGTCGCTCGGTCCCGGAGCATCGTGGGCGAGCAGGTCGGCGGCGTCCAGAGCGGCGAACGGGAGCGAGCCGCGCTCGGCGACGAACACCTGCAGCTCGCGGGTGAGGCGGAAAGGCCATGGCCCTTCCCCCGTTGCGAACGAGGGAAGGGCCGCGAGGACCGCCCGCCGCCCGCGCTCGCTACGCGCGAACGAGGCGACGAGCTCGAGAACGCGATCGAACTCCAGTGAGGCGAAGGTCAAGGTCGTGCCGGCGGGCTACAGCAGCCCCGCTTTGCGCTGCTGGGCCAGCTTCCGGAGGAGCTTCTTGCGCGCTTGGATCAGCTTCCGCTTGCGCCGAACGCTTGGCTTCTCGTAGTGCTGTCGCTTCTTGATCTCGGAGAGGATGCCGGCCTTTTCGCACTTACGCTTGAAGCGGCGTAGCGCCTGCTCGAACGACTCGTTGTCCCGAACGTGAACCATCGTGGGCATCGCGCGATCTCACCCCCCCTCTTGCGCCGGTTTGGTCGCGCCGACTGCGGCGCGCGTGCGCTCACCAAAGGGAAGCGATCTTAGCACAGAGAAGGGGTCCGCGGTCAACGGCGGTGCCGCCGGGCCGGGCGGCGCCGCGGCGCGGTCGCGGTGGGGGTGGGGGTGAGCGCCTGGGGCCGGTCGGCCGTGGCCAGCGCGGCCGTCAAGGCGGCCGGGGGCGAAATGCCGAGCGCCCGGTAGGCGCGGTCGGCCGCCGCCAGGGCGGGCCGCGCCTGGCGGTCGTCGCCGCCGTTCCGCGCGAGGTAGCGCGCGTTGGCGACGGCGGCGTCGGCGTACATCGCGAGCGCCTGCCGCGTTTCGGGTCGCGCCGGAGCGACGTTGAGCGCTTGGTTGAGAAACGCGGTGAGGACACGCTGCTCGTTCGCGTAGGCGGCGTCGTACGCTGACAACGCCTCGTGCGCGCGATCGCCGGTGTCCGCAACCCCGTTGCCGGCAGGTGCCGGCGACCCGGCCCGTTCGAGCCGACCGCGAGCCGCCGCGAACGTCGTGTGGGCCTCGGTCACCTTGGCGAACTCGGCGGCGACGTCGAACGGCGCGGGGCCGGCATCGGGTCGGCAGCCGCACGCGGCGATGATCACCATCGCGGCCGCGCCTCCGACCCACCGCCTCCATGCTCGCATCGCCCC
>DAIDOU010000043.1 GCA_027458945.1 Acidobacteriota bacterium | reverse complement strand
GCTCGACGGGATCACGGCGTCGCTGCGCGAGTGGGGGGTCGAGAGCTTCGACGTGCCGGCGTTCAAGGAGCGGTTCGGCCTGACGCGCAAGCTGGCGATCCCGATCCTGGAGTGGCTCGACTCCGAGCGCGTCACGCGCCGGGAGGGTGAGCGCCGGCGCCTGCTCCGGCCGCGCCCTCCGGCCTAGCCCTTCGCGTCGGCCCACGAGCGGCCGATCCCGACCTCCGCCTTGAGCGGCACCGCGAGCGCGGCGGCCCCCTCCATCACCTCGCGCGCAAGCCCGGCGACCGCCTCGGCGGCCCCCGTGTCGGCCTCGAGGATCAGCTCGTCGTGGACCTGCAGCAGCAGGCGCCCCGCCGCCCCGCGCTCGGCGAGCGCCGCGTGCAGCCGGATCATCGCCACCTTCATCAGGTCCGCGGCGGTCCCCTGCACCGGCGCGTTGATCGCCTGGCGCTCGGCGTTCCCCCGGATCTGCCCATTCTTCGAGTCCAGGCCGGTGATCCAGCGCACGCGCCCGAACAGCGTGCTCACCTTCCCGGTCGCCCGCGCCTGCGCTCGCGTCGCGTCGAGGTACTCGCGCACCCTGGGCAGGCGGGCGAAGTAGGCGTCGATGAAGCGCTGCGCCTCGGCGTTGCCGACGCCGAGTTCGCGCGCCAGGGCGTGCGCGCCCATCCCGTAGATCAGGCCGAAGTTGATCGTCTTGGCCGCGCGCCGCTGCTCGGGGATGACGAGCTCGGGGGCGACGCCGAAGACCAGCGCCGCGGTGGCGCGGTGGATGTCCTCGCCGCGGGCGAACGCGTCGGCCAACGTGGGGTCGCCCGAGAGGTGGGCGAGGATGCGCAGCTCGATCTGGGAGTAGTCGACCGCGATCAGGAGCTGCCCCGGGTCGGCCACGAACGCCCGCCGCACCTCCCGGCCCATCTCGGTGCGCACCGGGATGTTCTGCAGGTTCGGGTCGGAGGAGGAGAGGCGCCCGGTGGCGGCGACGGCCTGGTTGAAGCGGGTGTGGATGCGGCCGTCCGCTCCCACCTGGCGCGGCAGCGCGTCGGCGTAGGTGGACTTCAGCTTGGCCTGCTCGCGGTAGTCGAGCAGCAGCGCCGGGAGGTGGTGGCCGCGCGCCGCCAGCTCGGCGAGAACGTCGGCGTCGGTCGAAGGCGCCTTCGTCTTCGCCGTGCGCCGTAACACCGGCAGGCCGCGGCGGCCGAACAGCACCTCGGCGAGCTGTTGCGGCGAGTTGATGTTGAACGTGCCGCCGGCATCGTCCCAGATCTCGCGCTCGAGCTCGGCGAGCGAAGCGCCGAGGCGCTGCGAGAGCTCGGCGAGCACCGCCGTGTCGAGGCGGATGCCGTGGCGCTCCATCGCCTCGAGCACCGGTACGAGCGGCAGCTCGAGCTCGGCGAGGACCGCCTCGAGCCGCTCCTCGCGCAGGCGGCGCTCGAGCCCCGGGACGAGCCTCGCAACGGCCGCGGCGCGCTCCTCCACGGTCTCGACCGCAGGGGGCTCGACCGCGAAGCGGCGGCACAGGCTGGCGAGCTCGACGCTCTCCCCCGGCGCCAGCAGGTACCCCGCGAGCATCGCGTCGCGCGGCGGCTGCGGCGCGGTGGCGCCGGCGTCGACCAGCGCCGCGAGCAGCGCCTTGGCGTCGTGGCACCAGGCACCGGTCATCACCGGGGCGAGGGCGGCGGCGAGCGCCGCGTCGGGCGCCTCGACGACGGCGGTCTCGTCGGCCGCCGCGATCGCCAGGCGGCCGGGGGCGAGGGCGAGGGCGGCGCCGGGCCGTGCCAGCAGAGCGCCGATCTCGCCGGGCGCGGCTGCCCGCGCGGCCGTGGGCGCGCGCTCGGCCTGAACCGGAGCGTCGGCGAGCAGCGAGTGGAAGCCGAGGCGGCGGTAGAGCTCGCCGAGGCGCTCCCGGTCGGCCGGCCGCCGCTCGAGCGCATCGAGGTCCTCGCCGAGGGCGAGGTCGGTGCGGATGCGGACGAGCTCGCGCGAGAGCGCCACCTCGTCGCGGTGATCCGCGAGCGCCGTGCGCGCCCGCGCCGGCGTCACCTCGTCGAGGTGGGCGTAGACCTCGTCCACCGTACCCCAGGCCGCGATCAGCTCCTTCGCGGTCTTCTCGCCGATCCCCTTGCACCCGGGGATGTTGTCGGAGGCGTCGCCCATCAGGGCGAGCACCTCGCCGACCCGCGCCGGCGGGACGCCGAACACCTCTTCGACGCCGCGCTCGTCGAGCAGGCGCTCGAGGCGCGTGTGCCACATCCTGACGACCGGGTCGCGCACCAGCTGCATCAGGTCCTTGTCGCTCGAGGCGATCACGACCTCGAACCCGGAGCGCGCGGCGCGGACCGCGAGGGTGCCAATGACGTCGTCCGCCTCGACGTCGGGCTCGGCGAGCACGGCGAGGCCGAGCAGCGCGACCGCCTCCTGGGTGATCGGGACCTGGGCGCGCAGCTCCTCCGGCATCGGCGGCCGCTGCGCCTTGTAGCGCTCGTCGAGGCGGGTGCGGAACGTCTCGCCGCCGCTGTCGAACGCGACCGCCACGTGGCTGGGGGCGAGGTCGCGCAGGAGCTTGTGCTGCATCCGGAGGAAGCCGTAGGCGGCGTTGGTCGGTGTGCCGTCGGGCGCGGCGAGGCCGGCGCGGATCGCGTAGAAGGCGCGGTAGAGGTTCGAGTGCCCGTCCACGAGCAACAGCCGGTGCATGGCCGAACGGTACCACGGTGGCGGCGCCAGCGGGCGGCTGCCGGCGGTCTGCAGTACCCTGGCGCGGTGGTGAGCAACGCGGAGCTGGCGGAGGCGCTCTTCCAGCTCGCCGAGAGCCATCCCGCCGGCGAGCGCCGCCTCGCGTTCCTGCGCGCGGCGTACGCGGTGTTCGACCACCCGCGCGAGCTGGCGCCGGCGCGGCGCTGGCCCGAGGCGGTCCCGCTCGAGCTGCTGCCGACGCTGGTGATGCTGCGCGCGTGCCGGACGCGCGACGCGCTGGCGGCCGCCACCGAGCGGTTCGCAGGGCCGCAACGCCGGCACGGCGCCGCGGCGCGGGAGGGGTTCTTGAGCGCCGCCGAGGTGACGCGCGTGATCGCGTCGCCGGTCGCCCCGTCGCCGGCGCGACTGCGCGGCGCGGTGCACTGGCATACGCGCGCCTCCGACGGGGCGGCGACGCTCGAGGCGATGGCGCGGGCGTGCCAACGTCGCGGCGCGTCGTGGGCCGTCGTGGCGGATCACACGCGCGGCCTCGAGTGCGTCAACGGCCTCGACGGTGAGGGGATCGCGCTGCAGCGCCGGGCGGTGGCGGCGTGGAACCGGCGGCGCGGCGAGGAACTCTGGCTGGTGCAGGGGCTGGAGGCGGAGATCCTCGACGACGGCCGCCTCGACCTGCCGCGCGCCGCCAGGGAGGGGGTACTCGTCCTCGCCGCGGTCCACACCGGCCTCGGGGACCGCCGCGACCAGACCGCCCGGCTCGTGCGCGCGGTCGAGGAGCC
>DAIDOU010000042.1 GCA_027458945.1 Acidobacteriota bacterium | reverse complement strand
CGATCGCGCGGCGGCGTCTCGATCACCGAGACGTCGCGCAAGCCGAGCAGGCCGAGGTTGAGGGTGCGCGGGATCGGCGTCGCCGACATCGCGAGCACGTCCACGCTCGCCTTGAGCGCCTTCAGCCGCTCCTTCTGCGCGACGCCGAACCGCTGCTCCTCGTCGACGATGAGCAGGCCGAGGTCGCGGAAGCGCACGTCCCGGGCGAGAAGGCGGTGGGTGCCGATGACGATGTCCACCGTGCCCTCGGCGATCGCCGCGGCGACCTTCTTCTGCTCGGGGGCGGGGACGAAGCGCGAGAGCCAGCGGATCTCGACGGGGAAGCCGGCGAAACGGCGCGCGAAGGTGCGCAGGTGCTGCTCGGCGAGGATCGTGGTCGGGGCCAGGACCGCCACCTGCTTGCCGTCCATCACCGCCTTGAACGCGGCCCGCATCGCGACCTCGGTCTTGCCGTACCCGACGTCGCCGACGACGAGGCGGTCCATCGGCCGCGGCGACTCCATGTCGCGCTTCGCTTCCGCGATCGCCTGCGTCTGGTCGGCGGTGGGCTCGTACTCGAACGCTTCCTCGAACTGGCGTTGCCACGGCGAGTCCTTGGAGAACGAGAAGCCGGCCGCCAGCTCGCGCGCCGCCTGCACCTTGAGCAGCTCCTCGGCCATGTCCTTGAGGGCGCGCTTGACCTTCGACTTGGTGCGCGCCCAGCTCGTGCCGCCGAGGCGGTCGAGCCTGGGCGGCGTCCCCTCGGCGCCGGCGTACTTCTCCAGCACGTCGGCGCGCTCGAGGGGGACGAGGAGCTTGCCGCCTCCCGCGTACTCGAGCTCGACGCACTCGTGCTCCTCGCTCTCGAGCGCGATCGTGGTGAAGCCGGCGAAACGGCCGATGCCGTGGTCGGCGTGCACGACGAAGTCGCCGACCGCCAGGTCGCGCATCTCGGCGAGGACGCGCGCCAGCGACCGGCGCCGGCGCGCCGGCGCCGGCAGGCTGGTGAGGTCGGCGCGCCCCCAGACCACGAGCCCGGCCTCCGCGAAGGCGAACCCGCGCTCGAGGCGCCCGCCGACGACGCCGATGATCGTGTCGAGCGGCCACCCCTGGCGCACCGGCAGCTCGGCCTCGGTGAGCAGGTGCGTCAGGCGCTGCGCCTCGCCGTGCGAGGCGGCCACGAGCACCTGGGCGCGGCGTCCGGCGACGCCGGCCCGCAGCTCCTCGGCGAGCGCCTGCGGGCGGGAGGCGAGGTTCGGTGTGGGCGTCGTCGCGAGGCGCACCCACGCGGTCCCGTCCTCGAGCGCGAGCGACTCGATCCGGTCGGCGCCCGCGAGCGCGTCCAGGCACCGCTGCGGCCCGGCAAGCCACGCCGCGGGTCCCGGCAGGTCGACGCCGTCGCGCGCCGCCGTGTCGCGCGCCCGGCCGAGCGCTTGGAACAGCCGCTCGACCTCGCCCCGCACCGCGTCGGCCTCGCACACGACCAGGCGGGGGGCGAGCTCCCAGGCATGGGCGTGCGCCTGCGTCCAGCCGAGGAACCCCTCCCACAGCGCCGGTTCGCTGCCGGTGCGCGCCGCCGCGGCGGCGGCGCCGCACCCCTCCCTCTCGAGCCGGGAGGCGATCGCCTCGCGGTCGCCGGGTTCGGCGGCGAACAGGCGCAGAGGGGGGATCACGGCGCGGTCGAGGGCGGCGCCGGAACGCTGCGTGGCCGGATCGAACTCGTGTACGGCCTCGACGGTGTCGGCGTCGAGGACGAAGCGCACGAAGCGATCCGGCGTGGCGACGTCCACGACCTGGCCGCGCAGCGCGAAGTCGCCGGCCTCCTCGACGAC
>DAIDOU010000041.1 GCA_027458945.1 Acidobacteriota bacterium | reverse complement strand
GCGCCGGCGTTGCGGCTGTACCGGTGGTCGCCGCCGTGCCTCTCGCTCGGGTTCTCACAGCCGTACGCGGCCGCCGACGCGGTGTTCTGCGCCGGACGCGGAGTGGATGTGGTGCGCCGCCCGACCGGCGGGCGCGCGGTGTTGCACCAGCACGAGCTGACCTACGCCGTGGCCGCGCCGCTCGGGCAGGGGCCGTTCACGCAGGAGCTGCAGGCCGTCTACCAGGCGATCTGTCGCGCGTTGGTGGCGGGGCTGCGGGCGGTCGGCGTGTCCGCCGAGCTCGCCGGCGAGCCCGCCGGGAGGATGATCAAGCCGACCGAAGCGATCCCCTGTTTCGTCGGGCCGGCGGCGGGCGAAGTCGTGGCCGGGGGGCGCAAGCTCGTCGGCTCGGCGATGCGGCGGGTCGGGAGCGCGATCCTGCAGCACGGCTCGATCCTCGAACGGTGGGACGGCGCGCTGCAGGCCGGCGCGCTCGGCCTGGCCGACGACGCCTCGCTGCGCCCGGCGGTGGTGACGATCGCCGACCTGTCCGCCGAGGTACCGGAACCGGAGCAGCTGGCGGCCGCGATCGCGGCCGGGTTCACCGCTGCACTCGGTGTCTCGTTCGCGCGCTCGGAGCTGTCCGAAGAGGAGCGCACCCGGGCCACGTTCCTCGCCCGTGAGCGCTACAGCCACGAGCGCTTCACCGTCCGCCGCGACCCAGCGCTGCGAGCCCCATGATGCCAAGCAGCGCCGCAATCGACACCGCCAGTGAAGCATCCAGAAGACGATCGCGGTAAACCAACCGCACGGTGTGGTCGCCCGGTTGCAACGGAATGGCCGTGAGGTCCAGGTCGGTCCTGATGATTTGCCCCGGACCGCCATCGACGGTTGCCGACCATCTGGGGTTCCACGTCTGGTTGATGGCCAACAGCGAGGGCGCCGGTCCCTCGGCGGTCACGTGTAGCTGCACCACCCCCGGGCGGCCGGAGTAGGCACCGATCCGGCAGGGCGACGGGCGGGGAGGGAGAGCCGGAGCGTCGCCGACCTCGACGATGGCGGAGGAAGCGAGCGCACGTCCCAGCGCGTGGGCCTCCCTCAGCCAGGCCTCGTCACCCTGGAAACGGGCCACCCGGTCGGCGCAAAAGGCGTCTGCGCGCGCCCCGTCGAGGTGCACGAGCCGCATCGGCCCAAGTTCCGGCGGCGCTTTGCCGCCGGGCTGGTAGAGCTCGCCATCGCGGAAGAGCAGGATGGCGCCGACCCCACGACGCTGGAGGAGCGGAGGCATCAAGTCGGGCCAGGCGTTGGCCGCGCGCCAGAAGAGCCGCCGGGCACGCGTGGCCCACGTTGGCTGACTCATGTCCGGGTCCGGTTCGAACACCGTCGTGACACCCCACAGCGCCGGAACCCCCATGCTCGGGGCCAGCGTCCTGGCGGAACCCTCGCTCTGCCACTCCGCGAGGTTGAATAGTTTGGTCGGGTGAGGCCCCACCAGCCCCCGCGGCGGAGGGAACATCGCCGCCACCTCACGGGGCGACGTCGTCGGGACCAGCGGCCGTCCCGCGATGACCAGGTCGAGCACGAGCACGGCGCAGACGAGCGCCGCCCCCGCGGGTGGAGCGTGCCGCACGGTGCGCAGCGCCAGCAGGTACGCAAGAGCCAGACCGACGACCAGAAGGCAGTCGAGGGGGAACCGGTGGGCAAAGTAGGCGGTGATGGCCGGCGCAATCCCAACGGCTGCCCACGCCTTCGCCCCGGACCAGTGGCTCGACGCGAGGACCGTCACCCCGGCCAGAGCGGCCAGACCCGCAGCGCCGACCAGCCAGAGCGCGGCTCGCCGCCGGGCCGCCCCGTCACCGGAAAGCACGGCGTCGAGCTCCCCGGCCGCCAGGACCGCGAGGGCAAAAGCGAGGAGGATCGTGAACCGTTCCGGATGGCGGATGGCCCTCCAGGACGGGATGCCGGCGTACAGCAGGCTCCAGACCGGGACGTGGCGTCCGAGGGCGAGCAACGCCGCGATCACGCCCACTCCGGTCCACACCAACCGTCCCCTGCGCGGGCGTGCGAGGCCGGAGAGGCCGAGGACGGTGGCAAAAAGGCCCGGGTAGACCGAGTAGATGAGGGGGTACGCGCGTGCACCGTAGGCCCGGGCGCCCCAGTAATCGGTCATGTCGGTTCCGATGTGGCCCATCACTCCGGGCAGCGCCAGCTCGGCGAAGCGCACCGGCGGGAACGACCAGACCTCGGCGCGGGCGAGCGGGATGCCCTGGCCGCGGTCTGACGAGGCCTCAAGGCGAACGGCGGGCACGAGCGTCACGGCTGCCGCGGCGGCGCCGAGCGCCAGGCCGGCGGCGACGAGCGCGACGCCGTGCGGCGCGGTGCGGGGCGCTCTCCCGCCAGCGCGGGAGTTCCCGTCGGCCAGCTCGGCGGCGACGGCGGCGCCGACGATCATGCAGCTGATCAGGAGCGAGACGGGTTCCCCGCCGGCACACACGAGTGCGAAGCAAAGCGCGGTCGCAGCGATGTCGGTCCCTCGCCGGGAGCGCAGCGTGCGTACCGCGAACGCCGCCACGAGCGGCGCGGGCGCCACGGTCAAGAGCATCGAGAGGACGTTGGTGGTGGAGAGCACGACCCCGCCGAAGCCCCACGCACACGCGGCGAAGAATGCGCTCACGCCGCTCCGGCCTACCGTCCGGAGGAAGAACAGCATGCCGGCAAACGAGGCCAGCACCGGCACGAGCACCTGCAGGCGCCACGCGGTTTCCCAGGGGAGGAACAGGAAGAACCACGACAGCGGGTGAAAGACCGCCGCACTCGGGTTGGCGGCAAACTCCCTGCCCATGTTCGTGAACGGGTCCCACAACGGCAGGCCGCGGCTCGCGCTCCAGAGCTCGGCGAGCAGCACTCGGAGGGGGCGGAAGAAGAGCACGAGATCGCGATCGAAGAACGTCTCCCCCCGTAGAACGACGCCGTAGAAGAGACCGAAGACGAGGAGCATCACGAAAGTGGACGGCAGCCACGGCCAGCGCCAGCGACATCCGGCGTCCGGCCCAACCGGCCTCTCCGGCGCTCCCGGTCGCTCATCCATGGGGAACCTGGATCAACGCCGCAAAGTATAGCAAGCGCAGGAGCACGTCGCCGCGGCCCCGGCCCCGCCGCGGCTAACCGTCGCGCCGCAGCGCGGCGAGAAGAGCCGCGATGTCGGCGGGGAGCGGCGCTTCGAACGTCATCGCTGCGCCGCTGGTCGGGTGCGTGATCGTGAGCTTCCACGCGTGCAGCGCCTGGCGCGGGAATTGGTGGCACGCAGCGGCCGCGGCCGTGTCGCCGACGGCGCGCCACTGGCGGCCGGCATACGTCTGGTCGCCGATCAGGGCGTGGCCGATGTGGGCCATATGCACGCGCACCTGATGGGTCCGGCCGGTGACCAGGCGGCACTCGACGAGCGCGGTGCCGGCGAAGCGTTCCCGCACCCACCACAGCGTGCGCGCCGGCCGCCCGCCGGCGACGACCGCCATGCGCTTCCGCTCGGACGGGTGGCGGGCGATCGGGGCGTCGACGACCCCCTCGTCGGCGTTCGGCGCGCCGTAGACGACCGCAAGGTAGCGCTTGTCGGTGGTGCGCCACCGGAAGGAGAGCGAGAGCGCGCGGTGGGCGATGTCGGTCTTGGCGGCGATCAGCACCCCGGAGGTGTCCTTGTCGAGCCGGTGCACGATGCCGGGCCGCTCCACCCCCCCGATCCCGGAGAGGTCGCGGCAGTGGGCGAGGAGCGCGTTGACCAGCGTGCCGTCGGGGTTGCCGGCGGCCGGGTGGACGACGAGGCCGGGCGGTTTGTCGATCACGATCAGCTGCTCGTCCTCGTAAAGCACCGCGAGCGGGATCGCCTGCGGCCGGACCTCCGAGACCGTCGGCGGCGGCGGGCTCACGTCGACCATGTCGCCGGCGGCGAGGAGCTGTGCCGGCTTGCTCGGGCGCCCGTTGCGGGTGACGTGCCCGGCCTCGATCCAGCGCGTCGCTTGCGAGCGCGACCACCCATGCCCGGAGCCCGCGATGAACCGGTCGAGCCGCAGCCCCACCGCGTCCTCCGGCACCACCAGGCGGATCGTGGAGGGCTGGTCGCTCATCTCGAAGGAACCGGGTCAAACGGAAAATGGAAAATGGGCGAAGAACAACCCCACCGCTGCTCTCCGGCCTCTGGACCGGTTGTCGTCCCTTTACCGTTTGCCATTTGCCCTTTCACCTTCATGGTCCCCTCACGCGGCGGCGTCGCGCGTGCGGCGATGGACCCAGACGAGGATCGCGACGCCGAGCGGGACCATCACGCCCGCGATCGCCTGGCTCGTCGAGAGGGCGCCGCCGAGGACGAAGCCGCGGTCGGCGTCGCCGCGCAGGAACTCGATGAGGAAGCGCGCGATGCCGTAGCCGATCAGGTAGGCGGCGATCACGGTGCCGGGCCGCACACGCCTGCGGAACAGCCAGGCGAGGAAGACGTAGTTGGCGAGGTTGAACGCGGCCTCGATCAGCTGGGTCGGGTAGATCGGGACGCCGAGCGGCGTCCCGGAGACCGCGGCCGCGCGCGGGTCGGTGAAGACGACGCCGAGCCACGAGCCGCACGCACGGCCGTAGCAGCAGCCGGCGGAAAAGCAGCCGAGGCGCCCGAAGAAGTGGCCGAGCGCCACCGACGGCGCGAGGACGTCGGCGACCGCGAAAAACGGCAACCGGTAGCGGCGGAGCAGCACGAAGGCTGCGGCCAGGGCGCCGATCAGACCGCCGTAGAACACGCCGCCCGCGCGCAGCAGGCCCCAGAAGCCGGCGAACGAGGCCAGGTACGACGGGTCGGTGATCACGAGCAGGAGCTTGCTGCCGGCAAGCCCCCAGAGCACGACCCAGGCGCCGAGGTCCATCACCTTGTCGCCGGGAAGGCCGACGAGCTTGGCCCGCCGGCTCGCGAGCCAGATCCCGAGCACGATGCCGGTGTAGAGCAGTACGCCGTAGGTGGGAATCTGGTAGAAGCCGAGGTCAATCAGAACCGGATGCACGCTTGCTCCTCACCTGGGCGACGATCTCGGAGACGATCAGGCACGCCGCTCCGACCGTGATCGCCGAGTCGGCCACGTTGAACGCGAACCAGTGGTGCTCGCGTCCCCCGATCGTCACGAAGAAGTCGAGGAAGTCGACGACCTCGCCGCGGACGATGCGGTCGATGATGTTGCCGACCGCGCCGCCGAGCACGAGCGCGAGGCCGACGCCGGCGAGGCCGGCCCCGTCGCTGCGCAGCAGCTGCCAGCCGACGAACGCCACGATCGCAGCGACGGCGGCGAGCAGCACGACCTGCGCCGTGGGGCCCGCGGCGCCGAAGAAGCCGAACGCGATGCCGCGGTTGCGCGAGTGGACGAGGCGCAACAGCCCCGGGATCACGTTGATCTCGCGGCCGAACGGGAGCGTCGCCACGATCCACGCCTTGGTGGCCTGGTCGAGGATCACGACGGCGGCGGCGACGGAGAGCGCCCGCGCGAGCCGCATCACGCCGGGTCCCTGGCCAGGGCCAGCACGACCTCGAGGCAGCGCGCGCACAGGGCGGGATGCTCGGGGTGGCCGGCGGCCGGGAGCCGCTGCCAGCAGCGCGGGCACGGCTCGCCGTCCACCTTGCGCACGGCGAACGAGAGGCCGGGGTACGCCGCCGAGGCCACGGTCGCGCCGCCGCCCGCGTCCCCGGCCCGGGAGACGATGCACAGCTCCTCCAGGGTGACCCGGGTCGCCGCCAGGTCGGCTGCGAGCGCGGCGCGGTCGCCGGCGAGGCCAAGACCCGCCTCGAGCGACTTGCCGAACTCGCCCTGCTGGCGGTGGATCTCGAGTTCCTTGTTGACCTCGTCGCGCAGCGTGAGCAGGCGGGCGAACCGGGCGTCGGCATCGGCGTCGTCGCCGGCGTCCGCGATCGCGTCGAACGTTTCGAGCAACACCGCACCGCCGTGCGCGCCGGGGAGGTGCTCCCACGCCTCGTCGGCGGTGAACGCCAGCACCGGCGCCATCGCGGTCGTCAGCATGCGGGCGAGACGGTGCACCGCGGTCTGGGCCGAGCGCCGCTCGACCGAGGTCGGGTGCGAGCAGTAGAGACGGTCCTTGATCACGTCGAGGTAGACCGCCGACAGATCGACGGCGCAGAAGTTGATCAGCGCGTGGTAGACCGCATGGAACTCGAACCCCTCGTACGCCTCATGCACGCGGCGGGCGAGCGCGCGGCCGCGGCGCAGGATGTACGCGTCGAAGGGGCGCAGCTCCCCGAGCGGCAGCGCGTCGCGGCCAGCGTCGAAGCCGTTCAGGTTCGAGAGGAGGAAGCGCAGGGTGTTGCGGATCTTCCGGTAGGCGTCCGCGGCGCGGGTCATGCTCTCCTCGGAGAACGGCATGTCCTCGCGGAAGTCGACCGACGACGCCCAGAGGCGCAGCACATCGGCGCCGAACTTCGCGGTCACGTCGAGCGGCGAGACCGCGTTGCCGAGCGACTTCGACATCTTCTTGCCGGCGGCGTCGAGGACGTGGCCGTGCACCAACACGGCGCGGTACGGCGCCGCCCCGTGGGTCACGACGCCGACCAGGAGCGACGACTGGAACCAGCCGCGGTACTGATCGTGCGCCTCGAGGTAGAGGTCGGCCGGCCAAGAAAGTCCGGGGAAGCGCCCGTTGTCGCAGACGGCGAGGTGCGAGGCGCCCGAGTCGAACCAGACGTCGAGGATGTCGCGCTCCTTCTCCCACGCCGTGCCGCCGCACCTGGGGCAGGCCAGACCGGCCGGGGCGAACTCCGCCGTCGGCCGGGCGTACCAGGCGTCGGCGCCGTCGGCGGCGAACAGCTCCTCGACGCGGGCGAAGAACGCCCGCGCCGCTTCGCGGTCCGAACCGTCCGGCCACACCGCGCGGCACGACTCGTTGGCGCAGACCAGCACCGTGATCGGCGAGCCCCAGCGCCGCTGCCGCGAGACGCACCACTCGAACCGGTTCTCGACCATGCCGTGGATGCGCGCCTGTCCCCACTGCGGCAGCCACGAGGCGCGGTCGATCTCCGCCAGCGCGCGCGCCCGCAGATCGATCCGCGCGTGCGGCGCCGCCTCGGGGGTGAGCGCGATGAAGTACTGCTCGGTGGCACGGAAGATGACCGGGTTGTGGCAGCGCCAGCAGTGCGGGTACTCGTGCTCGCCGCTGCCCGCGGCGAGCAGCGCCCCGGCCGTGGCGAGCGCCTCGGTGACCCGCGGGTTGGCGTCGAAAACGTGCACCCCCGCGAGCTCGGCCACCTCGGCGGTGTAACGCCCGCCGTCGTCGAGCGGCGAGACGATCGGGAGGCCCTCGACCTTGCCGGTGCGGAAGTCGTCCTCGCCGTGGCCCGGCGCGGTGTGCACGAGGCCGCTGCCGGTGTCGAGCGTCACGTACTCGGCCGGCACGATCACGAACGCCTTCGCCCCCTCGGGGAGCGCGGCGCGCAGGCCCGGCGCGAGCGGGTGCCGGTAGGCGAGGCCGACGAGCGCCCCGCCCTTGACCCGGCCGACCTCTCTCCCGTGCAGCCCGGCGGCGGCGAGCACGGCCGGGGCGAGCGCCGCAGCGGTCACCAGGCCGCCACGCTCGCCGTCGAGCAGCACGTACTCCGCCTCGGGGTGGACGGCGATCGCGAGGTTGGACGGGATCGTCCACGGCGTCGTCGTCCAGATCACGAACGCGACGTCGCCGCCGCCGGGGGCGCCGAACGCCGCACGCACCGCGGCCGGGTCGGCGGCCGGGAAGGCGACCGTGATCTCGGGATCGGTGCGCGGCGCGTACTCGAGCTCGGCCTCGGCGAGGGCGGTGCGGCACTGCCAGCACCAGCGGATCGCCTTGCGCGCGCGGTAGAGCAGGCCCTGCTCGACGACCCGGCCGAGCGCGGCGGCGATGTCGGCCTCGTAGCGCGGCGACATCGTGAGGTACGGGTGGTACCAGGTGCCGATCCCGCCGAGGCGGCGGAACTCCTCCCGTTGCACCGCGACGAAGCGCTCCGCGTACTCGCGGCACGCCGCGCGCACCTCGAGGTCGGACATCGCCAGCTTGCGACCGCCGAGCTCGCGGTCCACCTTCTGTTCGATCGGGAGGCCGTGGCAGTCCCAGCCGGGCACGAACGGCACGTCGAAGCCGAGCATCGCCCGCGAACGCACGACGAAGTCCTTGAGGATCTTGTTGAACGCCGTCCCGAGGTGGATGTGCTCGTTGGCGTACGGCGGGCCGTCGTGGAGAAGGAAGCGGGGCGCGCCGGCGCGCCCCGCGCGCAGCCTTCCGTAGAGGTCGTCGTTCTCCCAGCGCGCCAGCCGTTCCGGCTCGCGGCGAGCAGCGTCCGCGCGCATGGGAAAGTCGGTGGCGGGAAGGTTCAGCGTCTCCTTGTACATGCCGTGCCCCTTTGCGTCCGCGCCGGGGGCGATCCCGGCGCGAAACATCCAACCCTACGCACGATGCTCGGCCCCGTCAAGCGGGACGAGGTTCCCGACCTGCTCGAGCACCTGCTGCAGCGAGAACGGCTTGGTGATGTAGGCCGCGGCGCCCAGCTCGCGTCCGCGGCGAACCTCGGCGGCGAGGGCGTGGGCGGTGAGGAACACCACCGGAGTGCGGCAGTGGCGCGGGTCGTCGCGCAACCGCTCGGCGAGCTGGAACCCGGTCATCGGGGCGCCGAGCGACACGTCGAGGATCAGACAGTCGACCGCCCCGTCGCCGAGGATCGCGAGCGCCTCCTCGGCGTTGGCCGCCTCGAGGGCGACGTACCCGGCGCGGCGGAGCTTGAACGCGAGGATGCGGAGGATGTAGGGCTCGTCGTCCACGATCAGCACCCGCGCCATGCCTCGCAGTATAAGGGTTGGCGAGCGCCCTGCTTCTGGCGCTGCCGGCGCCGGGCCTCTCGCGGCGTTGCGCTCGCCGGTTCGCGTGCTCATGTGGCCTCCGGCCACACTCCGCTGCGACCGGCTCACGCGCCTTGCGATAGGCCCAACGGCGGCAGCGCGGCTACACGCCGCGAGTGGCGAGGGCCTGCCTCCGGTGGAGGGGTGCCTTCGGATGAGGCGCTCGCGGCCGCGCGGCCTGCGGCCGGCGCGGCCCGTTCGGACCACGGACCACGGACCACTGTCGTCCCGAGCCCCGGCCTCTACGCCTCCAGGATCACAACGGCGACGGCGACGCCGGCGGCGTGCGTGATCGAGAGGTGGGCGCGGCGGACGCCGAGCGCCGCGGAGCGGGCGGCGGCCGCCCGTTCGAAGCGCAGGCCGGGGACACCGGCCGCGCCACGGGAGACGACCGCGTCGCGCCAGCCGACCCCGCCGGCCCAGCCGGTGCCGAGCGCCTTGAACGCCGCCTCCTTGGCGGCGAGCAGGCCGGCGACGTGCTCCGCGTCGGCCGGCCGCGTCACCTCGCCGGCGGCGAAGCAGCGCCCGAGCAAGCGCTCGCCGTGGCGGGCGAGCAGCCTCGAGGTGCGCTCGACGCCGACGAGATCGAGGCCGACGCCGGCGATCATGAGTTCCTCGCTGCGCCGTCGAGCCACGACCAGGCGGCGCCGAAGTGGACGAGCCCGAACCCGGAGATCGCCCCCCGGACGGCCGGGTTGTCGAGCCAGGCGGCGAGCCAGAACGGGGCCGCCGGCACCACCCGGAGCGCCCAGAACCCGCTCCACGGGGCGAGCACGAAAAACCACCCCGCCGCGGTGAGGTACACGGCGGCGGCGAAAACCCCGCTCACGCGCAGCGCGTTCTTGCCCGACACACGAGGATTGTACGGCAACGCCCGGAGCGTTCACGGCCGCGACCGCCGGGGCCGGCGGCGCCCGGGCGCTACGGCGGCGGCGGGGAGCCGCCGTGCAGCGCTTCGCGGGCACGCCGCGACGCCTCACCGCGGTCGGGCCACGCCAGGCCCGCGAGCGCCTCGACCTCGTCCGCCCGGCCGGCGGCGAGCGCGGCCAACACCTCGCGGTACTCCGTCTCGGCGCGCCGCTCGTGGCCGAGCCGGCGCAAGGCGTCGGCGAGCAGGAGACGGACCTGGAACAGGCCGGGGTCGAGGAACAGAGCGGCGCGGTACGCGGCCACCGCCAGCTGCGTCCTTCCGGAGACGTCGTGCAGGAACCCCTCGAGCGCGTGCACGCCGGGGTCCGAAGGATCCGCGAGCCGCGCCGTGCCCACCTGAGCGGCGGCGTCGTCGAGGCGGCCGGCGGCGAGGAGCCGCGCAGCCGCGGCGAGCCGCTCCCGCGTCCCCTCGGACTCGGCCGGCGCGGCGAGCGGCGGGGCGAGCGTTGCCCCCGTCGGCGGG
>DAIDOU010000040.1 GCA_027458945.1 Acidobacteriota bacterium | reverse complement strand
AGGATGACGCCGCGCTCGCTGCCCCTGATGAACTCGACGAGGCGCATCGCGTCGGGGGCGTCGCCGAGCTCGGCGGCGACGCGGTCGAGCGCCTCGGAAGTCGTCAGCTTCGGGCTGTGGAGGTGGCGCCACGCGGTCTTGATCGCGCGCAGCCGCTCCTCGGAGAAGCCACGGCGCTCGAGGCCGATGCTGTTGGGGCCGAAGCAGCGCGCCGGGCGGCTGCCGACGGTCTTCATGAACGGCAGCACGTCCTTGGTCGCGATCGTGCCGCCGCCGATGAAGGCGTACTCGCCGACGGAGCAGAACTGGTGCACCGCCGAGAGCGCGCCGACGGTGGCGAAGTCGCCGACGTGGACGTGGCCCGCGAGGGTGCCGTTGTTGGCGAAGATCACGTAGTCGCCGACCTGGCAGTCGTGCGCGACGTGGGCACCGATCATGTACAGGCTGTGCCCGCCCAGCCGCGTGACGCCGCCGCCGCCGGGGGTGCCGCGGTGCACGGTCACGAACTCACGGAAGAGGTTGCCCGGCCCGATCTCGAGCCGCGTCGGATCGCCCTTGAACTTGAGGTCCTGCGGCGGCGCCCCGATCGAGGCGTGGGAGACGAAGCGGTTCCCCTCGCCCACCTTGACCGGGCCCTCGAAGCGGCAGAACGGGCCGACGACACAGCCGCTCGCCAGCTCGACCTCGCCCTCGACCACGACGTAGGGACCGACCTCGACATCGTCGGCGAGCCGTGCCCTCGGGTCGATCACCGCGCTGGGATGGATCTTCGCCATCACGCCTCCGGCTTGGGCCGGTCCACCATCGCCGAGGAGAGGTCCGCCTCGGCGGCCACCTCATCCCCCACGCGCGCCACCCCGTGCAGCACCGCGAAGCGCTGGCGCTTCCTGGTCACGGTGACCTCGAGCAGGAGCTGGTCGCCGGGGACCACGGGGCGGCGGAACCGGCAGTTGTCGATACCTGTGAAGTAGATCAGCTTGTCGCGGCGGTCGGGGACGTCGTGCAGCATCAGCACGCCGCCGGCCTGCGCCATCGACTCGACGATCAGCACGCCCGGCATCACCGGCACGTCGGGGAAGTGGCCGGTGAAGTGCGGCTCGTTGAACGTCACGTTCTTGAGCGCCAGGATGCGCTCGGCCTCGAGCTCGAGGACGCGATCCACGAGCAGAAACGGGTAGCGGTGCGGCAGCACGTCGAGGATGCCCTGGATGTCGATCATGCCTTCTCCCCAAGTCGGCGCACCGCCTCCTCGAGCTGCTTGACGCGGCGGCGGAGCTCCTCCAGCGTGAACAGGTTCGCGGTGGCCCGCAGCCACTGCTTGTGCGGCCGGCCCGGGAACCCCGAGACCATCGCCCCCGCAGGCGTGTCCTCGGTGACTCCGGTCTTCGCCGTGACGATGACGCCGTCGCCGATCGTGATGTGCCCGACCGCGCCGCTCTGCCCCGCCATGACGACGTGGTGGCCGAGGCGGGTCGATCCCGAGATCCCCGATTGCGCCACCAGCAGCGAGTGTTCGCCCACCCGCACGTTGTGCGCGATCTGGACGAGGTTGTCCACCTTGGTGCCGCGGCCGACGCGGGTCTCGCCGAGCGCCGCGCGGTCGACGCAGACGTTGGCGCCGAGCTCGACATCGTCCTCGATCACCGCGATCCCCACCTGGGGAACCTTGTGGTGGACGCCGCGCACCGTCGCGAAACCGAAGCCGTCGGAGCCGATCACCACGCCCGCGTGGAGGATGCAGCGCGCGCCGACGCGGCAGCGCGGCTCGATCACGACGTGGGGGTGCAGCACGGTGCCGGCGCCGATCTCGACGTCGTCACCGAGCACGCAGCCGGCTCCGATGACGGAGCCGTCCCCGACGACCACGCGCTCGCCCACGACCGCGTGCGCCGCGACCGACGCGCCGGCGCCGATCCGTGCCGACGCCGCGACGGCCGCGCTCGCGTGCACGCCCCCGGCGGGCCTGGCCTGCGGGTGCATCACCTCGAGCAGGCGGCCGAGCGCCGCGTACGGGTCCGCGCACACGAGCAGGTCGCGGCCCGGAAACGGCGCCGGATCGGCGACGAGCAGCGCCCCCGCGGCGCTCTCCCTCGCCGAGGCCAGGTAGCGGCGGTTGTGGTAGAACGACAGGTGCTCGGCACCCGCGTCCTCGAGCGTCCGGATCGCCTCGATGCGACGGTCCGGATCGCCGATGACCGTGCCGCCGACCTGCGCGGCGAGCTCACCCAGGGTGAACGTGGGCATCGGATCACGTCCTCACGCGCCGCGGCTCGCGCCGCCCCGAAACGCTCGGGGCGGGCGCGGCCAGCGCGGCGTTACTTGGTGACCCGCGTGTTGAACCGCTTCAGCACCTCGTCCGTGATGTCGATCGAGTCGTCGGCGTAGACGAGCCCGGACTGATACTTGTTGAAGATGAGCAGCAGCTTCTTCTCCTTGCCCAGCTCCTGGATGATCGGCATGATCTGCTTCTCCAGGCCGGAGAGCTCCTTCTGCTTGAGCTCCTCGAGCTGTTGCTGGGTATCGTCGTCGAAGCGGCGCAGGGCGATCTGCTTGTCCTCGATCTGCTTCTGCAAGTCGGCGATCTTGCTGTCGGTGAGCGTCGAGCGCTGCGCGTCGAGTTGCTTCTGCAGCGCGTCCATGTCGTCGGTCATCTTCTTGCGCTCGGCGACCTTGGCGTCCTGCGCCTTCTTCAGCCGCAGCATCGCCTCCTTGCCCGCCGCCGAGTCCTGCACGAGCTGGTTCACGTCGATCACGGCGACCGGGAGCTTCACTGCCTCCTGCGCCCGTGCCGGAACCGCCACGGCTGCGACCGCCGCCGCCGCCATCATCACCGCCGCGTATGCTTTCATCGTCCGCTCCTTTTCCCCAGCGCTCTCCTGCCCCGTCCAGGGTGCCGCATTCTACCATCGGCCGCCGGGCGCTCCGGCGGCCGCGGGCCGGTTGCCGGGACCGGCGACGTGCGCGACAATCGCCAGGCCGGGGAGGCACCATGAGACCGTTCGACGAGTTGGACGCGCGCGCCGTCGCCGCGCTGCGGGTGTTGGCGGTGGACGAGGTGGAGCAGGCCCGTTCCGGGCACCCGGGAATGCCGCTCGGGGCCTCCCCGATGGCGTACGTGCTGTGGAGCCGGTTCCTCCGCCACGACCCGGCCGACCCCGCCTGGCCCGACCGCGACCGCTTCGTCCTCTCCGCCGGGCACGCCTCGGCGATGCTGTACGCGCTCCTGCACCTGTTCGGCTACGGCCTCCCGATGGCGGAGCTGAAGCGCTTCCGCCAGTGGGGCTCGCGCACGCCCGGCCACCCGGAGCACGGCCTCACGCCCGGTGTCGAGACCACGACCGGGCCGCTCGGCCAGGGGCTCGCCACCGCGGTCGGCATGGCGCTCGCCGAGCGCCACCTGGCCGCCCGCTTCAACCGCGACGGGCTGCCGATCGTCAACCACCGCACCTGGGTGATCGCCAGCGACGGCGACATGATGGAGGGGATCTCGCATGAAGCCGCCTCGCTCGCCGGCCACCTCCGGCTCGGCCGCCTGACCGTGCTGTACGACGACAACCACGTCACGATCGAAGGCGGCACCGAGCTCGCGTTCTCCGAGAACGTGGAGGCGCGCTTCGCCGCGTACGGCTGGCGGACGTTCCACGTCGACGACGGCAACGACCTCGACGCGATCGCCGCGGCGCTCGCGCGGGCCGCCGCCGGCGACGAAGCGCCGGCGCTGGTCCGCGTCCGCACCCACATCGGCTGGGCCAGCCCGAAGCAGGACAGCTCGAAGGCGCACGGCGAGCCGCTCGGACCGGAGGCGGCCGCCGCCACGCGCGCCGCGCTGGGCTGGACCGAGACCGAGCCGTTCACCGTCCCCGATGAGATCTCCCGCCGCTACCGCGAGCTCGGCGAGCCCGGCGCGGCGCGGCGCGCCGACTGGCAGTCGCTGCTCGCGCGCTACCGCCTTGCCGAGCCGGCGGCCGCGGCCGAGCTCGAGCGCCGACTCGCGGGCGAGTTGCCCGCCGGCTGGGACCGCGTCGTGCCGTCGTTCTCGCCGGGATCGCAGCTCGCCACCCGCCAGGCCTCGGGAAAGACACTCAACGCGCTCGCCCCCGTCCTGCCGGAGCTGCTCGGCGGTGCCGGCGACCTGGCGCCCTCGACCGACACGATGCTCGCCGGCGAGCCGGCCGTCGCGGCCGGCGCGTACGGCGGTTGCAACATGCACTTCGGCATCCGCGAGCACGCGATGGCGGCGTGCGCCAACGGCGCCGCGTTGCACGGCGGCGTGCGCCCGTTCGTGGCGACGTTCCTGGTGTTCTCCGACTACCTCCGTCCGGCGCTGCGCCTCTCCGCCCTGATGAAGCTGCCGGTCACCTACGTGTTCACCCACGACTCGATCGGCCTCGGGGAGGACGGCCCGACGCACCAGCCGGTCGAGCAGATGGTGGCGCTGCGTATCATCCCGGGTCTCGTCGCCCTGCGCCCCGGCGACGCCAACGAGACGGCGGCCGCGTGGGCCGTGGCGATCGAGCGCCGCGACGGACCCACCGCGCTGGTGCTCACGCGGCAGAAGCTCCCCGTCCTCCCCTCGCCTCCCGCCGGCGCCGTGGCGCGCGGCGCCTACGTCCGTGCCGAGGCCGGCGACGGCGCGCCGCGCGTCGTGCTGATCGCGACCGGTTCCGAGGTCTCGCTGGCGCTCGCGGCGCGCGCCGAGCTGGAGGCGGGCGGTGTCCCGACGCGTGTTGTCTCGGCGCCGTCGCTGGAACTGCTCGGACGGCAGAGCGCGGCCTACCAGAGAGAG
>DAIDOU010000039.1 GCA_027458945.1 Acidobacteriota bacterium | reverse complement strand
CGCCGGCGGCACCTTCGCGGTCAGCCTGGCGGTGTACGGGCGCGAGGGCGAGCCGTGCGGGCGCTGCGGCGGAACGATCGTGCGCCGGGTCCTCGCCGGGCGGTCGGCGTTCTACTGCCCGCGCTGCCAGCGCTAGGAGCCTGTCGCGCATAGCGACGAAAGCGAGGGTCGCGATGGCGCCCGCTGGCAAGGCGGACAAGCGAAATGCCCGCAGACGTAGCTGTAGCCTACGTCGAGGAGATTTCGCGCAGGCCAACGCAGCCAGCGGGATGCCAGCGCGAGCCGCAGCCGGAGTCTATGCGCGACAGGCTCCTAGGCCGGCCGCCCGCCGGGCCGAAAACGGAAGAGGCCGCCTCGCGGCGGCCTCGGACCGGTGATCGACGATGACGGGGAACGGCCTAGCGGCGTCCCTCGCGGCGCGGGCCGCGGTCGCGACTCCCGCCGGGGCGGTCGCCGCGCGGGCGGCGCGGGCGCTCGCTGTCGCCCTCGCCGGATTCGGGGGTGTACCCCTCGGGCGGCGGGATCAGGGCGCGGTGGGAGAGCTTGATGCGGTCGCTGCCGTCGATGCCGATGATCTTGACCTTGATCTTGTCGCCCAGCTTGATCACGTCGGTGACCTCGCGGGTGCGCTCCCACGCCAGCTCGGAGACGTGCAGCAGGCCGTCGCGGTTGGGCAGGATCTCGACGAACGCGCCGTACGGCTCGATGCGCTTGACCGTGCCCTCGAAGATCTCGCCGACCTGCGGCTGCCGGGTGAGCCCCTCGATGATCTGCACGGCGCGGCTGGCGGCGGCCTCGTCGGCGGTGGCGATCTCGACGCGGCCGTCGTCCTCGATGTTGATGCGCGCGCCGGTCTCGTCCTGGATCGCCCGGATCGTCTTGCCGCCGGGTCCGATGACGTCGCGGATGTTGTCGGGGTTGATCGTGATCGAGATGATGCGCGGCGCGTAGCTGGAGATGTCCGCCCGCGGTTGGGCGATCGTCGCCTCCATGATGTCGAGGAGGTGCAGGCGACCGCGGCGGGCCTGCTCGAGGGCGCGCTCCATCACCTCGCGCGGCAAGCCGCCGATCTTGATGTCCATCTGCAACGCGTTGATCCCCTCGCGCGTGCCGGCGACCTTGAAGTCCATGTCGCCGTAATGGTCTTCCTGCCCGGCGATGTCGGTGAGGACCGCGTGGCGCGTGCCGTCCGAGACGAGGCCCATCGCCACGCCGGCGACCGGCGCCACGATCGGGACCCCCGCGTCCATGAGCGCGAGCGTGCCGCCGCACACCGTGGCCATCGACGACGAGCCGTTCGACTCGAGGATGTCGGAGACGACACGGAGCGTGTACGGGAAGGCGTTCTTCTCCGGCATGATCGGGGTGAGCGCGCGGCGGGCCAGGTTGCCGTGGCCGATCTCGCGCCGGCCGGGGCCGCGCAAGAACTTGACCTCGCCGACCGAGAACGGCGGGAAGTTGTAGTGCAGCAGGAAGCGCTGCTGGCTCTCGCCCTCGAGCGCCTCGATCACCTGCACGTCGTCGGAGGTGCCGAGCGTGCACGTCACCAGCGCCTGGGTCTCGCCGCGCGTGAACAGGGCGGAGCCGTGCGTGCGGGGCAGGTTGCCGACCTCGCAGGTGACCTTGCGCACCTCGTCGAACGCCCGGCCGTCGAGCCGCTCGCCCTTGGCGAGGACGGCGGCGCGGAACTGCTCCTTGACCATGTCGTGGACGATCGCCTTGACCCAGGGGGTCTTCTCCGCCCGCTCATCTTCGGAGAGCGAGGCGAGGGCGTCCGCCTCGACCTGGTCGACCGCGTCGCCCTGCTCGAACTTGCCGCGGACGCGCAGTGCCGCATCGAGCGGGCCGGCGAACCGCTGCCGGATCCCGGCCGCGAACTCCTCGCTCCAGGGGGCGCCGGGCGCCGTCCACGCCGGCTTCGGTTTGCCGACCTGCGCCCGCAGGCGCAGCTGCGCCGCGATGATGTTCTTGATCTCGCGGTGTGCGAGGTCGATCGCGTCGAGGACCTGCGCCTCGGTCACGCCGCGGGCGCCGGCCTCGACCATCACGACGGCGTCTTCGGTGCCGGCGACCACGATCTCGAGCGCCGCTTCGGCGCGCTGCTGGTGCGTCGGGTTGACCACGAACCGCCCGTCGACCAGGCCGACGCGGACCGCGCCCACCGGGGTGTTGAACGGGCAACCCGACACCATCAGCGCCGCCGAGGCGCCGTTGATCGCCAGCACGTCGGGATCGTTGGCGCCGTCCGCGGACAGCACGAACCCGATGATCTGCGTCTCGTGGGTGTACCCCTTGGGGAAGAGCGGCCGGAACGGCCGGTCGATCAGCCGGGAGGTGAGGATCTCCTTCTCGGTCGGGCGTCCCTCGCGCTTGAACCAGCCGCCGGGGATGCGGCCGCCGGCGTACGTGTTCTCGCGGTAGTCCACGGTGAGGGGGAGGAAGTCCACGCCCTCGCGCGTGTCCTTGCGGAAGCACGCCGTGACCAGCACGAGCGTCTCGCCGAAACGCACCAAGCAGGCCCCGTCGGCCTGCTTGGCGACCTTCCCGACTTCGAATTCCAGTGCTCTGCCTTCGATTTCGTGTCTCTCTGTGACGACCATGATGCTCCTTTGGGTGTGCGGCGAGAACGACCCTAGCGGCGGAGGCCGAGCCGCTCGATGAGCGACCGGTACCGGCTGAGGTCCTTGCGCCGGAGGTACTCCAGCAGGCGCCGCCTCTGTCCCACCAGCATCAGAAGGCCGCGGCGCGAGTGGTGATCCTTGGCGTGGGCCTTGAAGTGCTCGGTGAGGTACTCGATGCGCTTGGTGATGAGAGCAACTTGCACTTCGGGCGAGCCGCTGTCGTGCTCGTGACGGCGGTAGTCCGAGATGATCTGCTCTTTACTCGTAACGAATTCGCGTTCGGTCATCGTCCGCTCCACATCTCCACGTCGCGCCTCCGGTAACGGGAGGCTGATTACTATATCACGTCCCCGCGGGGGCCTCAACCTCGGCCAGGACCATGCGCGGCGCCACGTTGACGGTCCTCGCCCGCGCCAGGAAGGCGAGCGCCACGCCCACCCCCACCAGCTCGCCGGAGCGGTCGCGGACAGCCACCGGCGCCCCCGCCACGTAGGCGCCGTCCACCTCGCGCACCGCAACCTCCTGGCCGTGCACGAAGTGGTCGATCGCCGTCGGGTTGAGCCTCACCTCGGGGAACGGCAGGATCGCCGACGCGAGCGACACGAACGCGCCCGCCGGGACCTCCTGCGGCCGGTTGGCGAGCGTCTCGGCGCTGACCGCGTCCGCGACGCGCCAGGGGCCGATACGAACGCGGCGCAGCGAGGCCAGGTGGCCGCCGCACCCGAGCGCCTCGCCGATGTCGTGGGCGAGGGAACGCAGGTAGGTGCCCGAGGAGCAGGTCACCTCGAAGCCGATGCGGTCCGGGCCCGCGGCGGTCAGCGTCATGCTCTGCACCGTCACCCGCTTGGGCTGCAGCGGGACCTCCTCGCCGGCACGCGCCAGCTCGTAGAACTTGCGCCCGCCGGACTTCTTGGCCGAGTAGGGGGGCGGTAGCTGCTCGATCTCGCCGGAGAAGCGCTCGACGAGCGACGCGATGTCCGCCTCGGTCAGCTCGGGCACCGGCCTGGCGGCGGCGAGCGGCTCGCCCTCCGCGTCGTACGTCGTCGTGCCCCAGCCGAGGCGGATCTCGCCGCAGTACGTCTTCTCCCAGGCGAGCAGGTACTGCTGCAGGCGGGTGGCCTTGCCGATGCACAGCAGCAGCAGCCCCGTCGCCGCCGGGTCGAGGGTGCCGGTGTGGCCGATCCGGCGTTCCTTGAGCGCCCGGCGCGCCGCCTGCACGACGTCGTGCGAGGTCGGCCCGGCCGGCTTGTCGACGAGGAGGAAGCCGTTGGGGGAGGGGCTCATGGGCGCTCCACGACGGAGAGCGCGGCCGCCAGCAGCCGGGGCCTCGCCTCTGCGACGGTGCCGGCGATCGTGCACCCGGCGGCGTTGCGGTGGCCGCCGCCGCCGAACGCCTTCGCGACGCCCTGGACGTCCACGTCGCCGCGCGAGCGCAGCGAGACGCGCACCGCCCCGTCCTTGAGCGCCTTGAAGAAGACGGCGACGCGCACCCCGTCGATGCCGCGCGGGATGTTGATCAGGTTCTCCGTGTCCTCCGGCCGGGCGCCGGCGTGCTCCAGCATCGCCCGGTCGCACGAGATCACGGCCAGTCGGCCGCCGGCCAGCAACTCGAGCGTTCCCAGCACCTCGGCGGTCAGGCGCACGACCCGCTCCGGGTTGTGCTCCCACAACGCCTCGGCGATCTGGGCCGGGCGCGCCCCCGCCGTCACCAGCCGCGCGGCGGCCGTGAACGCGCGCGGGGTCGCGTTCGAGTAGCGGAAATCGCCGGTGTCGGTGACGAGCGCCG
Source organism: Acidobacteriota bacterium (assembly GCA_027458945.1). Taxonomy (GTDB): domain Bacteria; phylum Acidobacteriota; class Thermoanaerobaculia; order Thermoanaerobaculales; family Thermoanaerobaculaceae; genus RBG-13-68-16. The sequence goes on along the minus strand of DAIDOU010000039.1, from coordinate 10,750 downwards.
CGTACAGGTTGGTGGCCATGCTCTCCGTCACCGCGACGCCGGCCGCTTCGGCGATCGCCAGCACCATCTCGCCCACCGCCGGGGCGTCCTCGTCCACGACGTTGACCTCGGCGTAGCGGGCGTTCTCGAGGTGGTGGTCGATGTTGAGCAGCGGGAGCCGCTCGAGACCGGCGAGGGCCGGCCGGTCGAGGCCCGGGCACTCGAGCAGGACCGCGAGGTCGAACTCGCGCTCGAAGCCGGCCGGAAGCTCGGCTTCAACCCGGATCGTCTCGAGGCCGGGGAGGAACCCCAGCGGCGCCGGGTGCGGGTCGCGGTTGACGATCGTCACGGCGATCCCGAGCGCCCGCGCCACCTCGGCGAGGCCGAGTTCGGAGCCGAGCGCGTCGCCGTCCGGCGCGGCATGCGAGGTCAGGAGGACGCGCGAGGCGCGCCGCAGGCGCGCGAGCGCCGCGCCGGTGTCGCGCGTCGCCTCACGCATCGCCGTCTCCGCCCTCTGTCTCGGTAGTGTCGTTGGCTTCCCGGGCCTCGAGCCCCGAGCCCCCAGCCCCGTGTATCTCGTCGAGCACCCGCGCGATGCGGTCGGCGCGCTCGAACCCCAGGTCGCGCTTGAACTCGAGGTCCGGAGGGGTGTGCATCCGCAGCCGCTTCGCGCTCTCGTGGCGGAGGAAGCCGCGCGCCTGCGCGAGCCCGTCGGCCGCCTGGCGCACGCGCTCGTCGTCGCCGAACACGGAGAAGAACGCGCGCGCCAGCTTCAGGTCCCCCGAGAGCTCGACCGCGGAGATCACCACCCCGGCCAGGCGGGGGTCCTTGACCTCCTTGAGCAGCAGCTCCGAGAGCACCTCACGCAGCGCGTGCGTCAGCCTCTCGCGGCGCACCAGCCCGTCACGCACCGTCCACCTCCCGGCCGACCTGCACCACCTCGAGCCGCTCGTCGAGCACGACCCCGGGGAAGCTCTCGTGCACGATATCGAGGGCGCGGGCGACGGTGCCGCGGGCGGCCCCGGCGTCGGTGGCGAGTGCGCTCACGGCGAGCGCCGCACGCTGGTGCAGCTCCTGATGGTCGCTCTCGACCACGAGGACGGCGAGCCGGTGGCGCATCCTCTCCACGAGCGAGCGCACGTCCTGCCGCTTGTCCTTGAGCGACCGCGCCCCGGGCAGGTGCAGCTCGACCTGCGCCACGGCCACGAACAGGGGCGGCTTCCCACTCATCCGCGAGCCCCCATCGGACCCCGGACCCCGGACTCCGGACCCCGGTGCCCCATCACGCCTCTCGTGCCACTTCCACGGTGCGGTAGGCCTCGATGACATCGCCGAGCTTGATGTCGTGGAACTTCTCCAGGCCGATGCCGCACTCGAACCCGTTCTTGACCTCGGACGCGTCGTCCTTGAAGCGCTTGAGCGACGCCAGGTTGCCCTCCCAGATCACGACGTTGTCGCGCAGCAGGCGCGCCTTCGCGGTGCGCAGGATCAGGCCGTCGGTCACCATGCAGCCGGCGATCGTGCCCACCTTCGACACCTTGAACACCTCACGCACCTCGGCGCGGCCGAGCTCTTCTTCCTTGTACGTCGGCTTGAGCAGCCCGACCATCGCCTTCTGCAGCTCGTCGGTGAGGTTGTAGATGATCGAGTAGAGGCGGACGTCCACCTTCTCGCGCTCCGCCAGCTCCTTCGCCGAGCGCTCGGGGCGGACGTTGAAGCCGATGACGATCGCCTGCGACGCCGAGGCGAGCAGGATGTCGTTGGCGGTGATCGCGCCGGCGGACGCGTGGATCACGTTGATCGCGACCTCCGCGGTGGAGAGCTTCGCGAGCGTGTCGCGCAGCACCTCGACCGAGCCCTGCACGTCGGCCTTGAGGACGATGTTGAGCGCCTTGACCTCGTCGCTCTTGATCTTGTCCATCAGGCCCTCGAGCGTGACCTTGCGGTTGCCCGCCAGTTGCTCCTCGCGCTGCTTGGCCTGCCGGTGTCCGGCCACCTCGCGGGCGCGGGACTCGTCCTCGACCACCTGGAACGTGTCGCCGGCCTCCGGGATGTCCTCCAGGCCCATGATCTCGACCGCGTCGGACGGCTTCGCCGCGCGCACGGGCTTGCGGTTGGTGTCGAGCATCGCGCGCACCCGGCCGTACGTCGAGCCGGCGAAGAAGCAATCGCCCTGCGACAGCGTGCCCTGCTGTACGAGCACGCTGGCCACGACGCCGCGGCCGCGCTCCTTGCGCGCCTCGAGCACGGTGCCGCGCGCCATCCCCTCGCGCACCGCCTTGATGTCCGCCATCTCGGCGACGAGGAGGATGACCTCGAGCAGCTCGTCGATCCCCTGGCCCTTGGTCGCCGAGACCTGCGCCACCGGGGTCTCGCCGCCCCAGCCCTCGAGCAGCACGCCCTGCTGCGCCAGCTCCTGCTTGACGCGCTCCGGGTTGGCGTTCGGCTTGTCGATCTTGTTGATCGCCACGATCAGGGGGACGTGCGCGGCGCGGGCGTGGTTGATCGCCTCGACCGTCTGCGGCATCACGCCGTCGTCGGCTGCGACCACCAACACCACGATGTCGGTGACCTTGGCGCCGCGGGCGCGCATCTGCGTGAACGCGGCGTGGCCGGGCGTGTCGATGAACACGATCGGCTTGTCCTTGTGGACGACGCGCGAGGCGCCGATGTGCTGCGTGATGCCGCCGGCCTCGCCGGCCGCCACCCGCGTCGAGCGGATCGCGTCCAGGAGCGAGGTCTTGCCGTGGTCGACGTGGCCCATCACGGTCACGACGGGCGGGCGCGGCTCCGGCTTGGCGAGGGAGTCGGCCGCCTCCTCCTGCTGCAGGTCGATCTCCTCCTCGAAGCTCACGACCATCGCCTCGATCCCGAGGTCCTCGCAGATCTTCTCGGCGAGTTCCTGCGGCAGCGCCTGGTTGGCGGTGACCAGGATCTTCTTGAAGATGAGGTACGCCATCAGGTCCTTGACCAGGACGTTGAGCTTCTCGGCCAGCTCGCGGACCGTGACCGCCTCGGAAAGGTAGACGGGTCCCTCGGGCTTGAGGCCGTCGCGGAACGACACCGTGACGGTGCGCGCCTCGGTCGGGGCCTCGCTGCGCTCGCGCCGGGGCCGGTGCATCGTCGGCCGGCCGCGGCCGCCGCCCGGGGCCCCCGGCCGCGGCGCGGTCGTGCCCTCCGCCGCGGCGCGGACCTTCGACTCCTCGAACTTGGCGAGCAGGTCACGGATCTCGTCCGCATCGGCGGCGGCCTTCGCCTTGCGCGACGACTTGCCGCGGCCGGGGGCGGCCGCCTTCTCGGCGGGCTTCGCCGCCGCGGCCTGCTTGGCGGCGAGGATGCGCTGGCGCACCTCGTCGTCCGACAGCTCGCGCAGCTGCGACTCGAGCGGCGCCTTGGTGCCTTTCTTCGCGGGCCGCGCGGTCTCGCGGACCGCCGTCTTCGCCTTGGGCGCCGCCGCGGGCGTGGCGGTGGCGGGCGCGGCCTCCTCCACCGGCGCGGGCACGGGAGCGGCCGCCTTCACCGGGGTCTCGGCAGCGACCGGCTCGGCAGCCGCCTCGGATTTCGCCGCCTTCGCGGCCTTGGAGCCGCGGGCGCGGGCCGGCTTGGCGGGCACCTCCTCGGGCGGGGGCGCGACCGGAGCCGGAAGCTCGACCGCAACCTCGGCGGCCGCCTCGGCCTCGGCCGGCACGGCTTCGAGCGCCGGCTCGGCCTCGGTCTCGACCTCGGTTTCCTCGAGCGCCGCACCCTCGGTCTCGTCCGGGGCCCTGACGGCCGGCTTCGCCGAGGCGGGGACCGCCATCGCGGCGAGGTTGGGAACCTCGTCGGGAAGCTCCTCGTCGAGGCCGACGCCACGCCGGCCGACCCGCCGCCGCTTCGGCCGCTCGGCGGCCACGGTGGGTGCCTTGCGCTGCTCCTCCGCGCTGGTGGCGGCTTGCCGGACGATCACCTCGCGCGGGCGGCGCACGAGCGTCTGCCCGGTGATGATGTCGCGGACCGTGGACAGATCCAGCGTGTTCTCCGCGGTGGTGACGTCCACGCCGATCGAGCGCAGCTTGAAGATCAGTTCCTCGACCGAGACGCCCATCTGCTGGGCTAGATCGCCGACGCGAAAGACCTGCGGCATGCTCTACTCCTCGGTACCCGCGGGGGTTTGCGCCGCGAGCGCCGTCTTCGCCGCTGCGATCAGCTTGGCAGCGGAGTGAGGCCCGATTCCCGGAATCTCCATCAGCTTCTCGGGGTCCGCGGCGGCGAGCGCGCCGGCGTGGGAGAACCCGTGCTCGAGCAGGCGCTCGCGCATCTTGTCGCTGATCCCCGGCAGATCCTCGAGCGGCAGGTGGGTGTCGTAGTCGATCGCCGCCGCCGGCTCCGCCTCGGCGGGCGCCTCTTCAGAGACGCCCTCGACCTGGCGCAGCATCGCGGCGAGCGCGGCCGCGACCTCGTCCTTGACCGCTTCCTCGCTCTTGATCTCGATCCGGCAGCCGAGCAGGCGGGACGCCAGGCGCACGTTCTGGCCGCGCTTGCCGATCGCGAGCGAGAGCTGCTCGTCCGAGACGATCACGTCGAGGACCGTCTCGTTACGCTCGTGCACCAGCGGCTCGCCGTGCTCGTCCTGGGCGGGGTTGCCTTCGGAATCGGTGATTGGGATCCTGGTCGACTGCTCGCGCAGCGCCACCCGGTTGATCTTCGCGGGCGCGAGGGCGCTCTGGGCGAACGTCACGATGTCGGGGTTGTACGGGATGATGTCCACCTTCTCGCCCTTGAGCTCGCGCATGATCGCCTGCACGCGCGACCCCTTCATGCCGACGCAGGCGCCGACCGGGTCCACGTCGCGGTCGCGCGAGGTCACCGCGACCTTGGCGCGCTCACCGGGCTCGCGGACGCACCCCTTGACGATGACGGTGCCGTCGTAGATCTCCGGCACCTCCATCTCGAGCAACTTGATGAGCAGCTGCGGCGCCGTGCGCGAGAGGACGATCTGCGGCTTGTTGGCGTCCTTGGTCACGTCCACGATCACCGCCCGGATCCGATCGCCCTGGCTGTAGCGCTCGTGCCGGACCTGGTGCTGCCGGGTCACGACCCCCTCGGTGCGCCCGAGTTCGATGACGATGTCGCCGCGCTCGAAGCGCTTGACGATCCCGTTGACCAGCTCGCCGACCTTGCCGATGTACTCGCCGTAGATGTTGTCGCGCTCCGCCTCGCGCACGCGCTGGAACAGCATCTGGCGGGCGGCCTGGGCCGCGATGCGGCCGAGCGATGCGGTGTCCAGCTCGCCGAGCACCAGTTCGCCGCCGACCTCGATCGCCGGGTCGATCTCGCGTGCGTCCTCGAGGGTCATCTCCCCGGTCGGGTCCGTGACCTCTTCGGGGGTGGCCACCACGGTGCGCACCCGGAACGAGGTCATCTCGCCGTTCTCGAGGTCGATCTTGGTGCGCACGCCGCGCTCGCGGTAGTGCTTTCTCGCCGCCTGCGAGATCGCGTCCTCGAGCGCCGCGACCAGGCGCTCCGGTTCGATCTCCCGCTCGTGGGAGACCTGACGGATCAGGGTGCCGAGTTCCATCTTCATCGCCTACGTCCTTCCCGTGGTTTCGCCGGTTTCGAGGTCGCCTCGAGCTCCGGCGCGAGCCGGGTCTCGAACACCTCGCGCTCGGGCAGCTCGCGGATGATCCCGGCGCCGTCGCGCAGGCGGATCACCCCGTCGCCGCGCCCCGCCAGCAGCCCGTCGATGACGCGGGGGGCCGGCCAGCCGGGGCGCATCCTCACCCGAATCGCGCGTCCCTCGAAACGAACGAAATCGTTGTCGGAATAGAGCTTGCGGTCAATTCCAGGAGACGAGACCTCGAGCGTGAACGCCCCGGGGAACGGGTCGTGCGCGTCGAGCAGCACGCTCGCCTGGCGGGACACCGATTCGCAGTCCGCCAGCGTCACGCCGCCCTCGGGACGATCGAGGAGCAGGCGCACCACCGGCTTGCGGGCCGTGCCGCCCACCTCGACGGCCACCAACTCGAGCCCCTCGCCGGCGGCGAGGCGGCCCAGGCGGGCCATGAGATCCTCCGAAAGACGCCCCATCGTCTCCTTCGCTTCCGAAAAAAAAGTGGGACCGGAGTCCCACTTTCTTATCGAAAGCAGCAACCGCCCCCTTATACACCCGTCTTTTGGACATTTCAAGCACGCTACGACGCCCGGCGCGGCGGTTGTCGCGGCCCGCAGCCGGTGCTACTGTAACGGTTGCGTCAGGGATTGCGAGGCCTCGCCGGAAACCTGACAAATCGAGGTGGGTCGCGATGAGGAAGCCGAAGATCACGGTGATCGGCGCCGGAGATGTCGGCGCCGCCACGGCTCGACGCCTCGCCCGGCGGCGCCTCGGTGAGGTCGTCGTGGTCGATCTCGATCACGGCACGCCGTCCGCCCCCGGCCGCGACGACGCCGTGCGCGCCGGCGACTACGACGCCACGGCCGGCTCCGACGTCTTCGTCGTGGCCGCCGGCTCGGCGCGCGCGCCCGGGATGAGCCCTGACGAGCCGCTGGACGCCATCGTCCGGGTCGTGAGCGAAGCGGTCTCGCGCGCGGTGCGCAAGTCGCGCGACTCGATCATCATCATGGTGTCCGAACCGGTCGACGTGATGTGCGAGGCCGCGCGGCGCGTCTCGGGGTTCCCGCGCGAGCGCGTCATCGGTGTGGCGGAGTCGCTCGACCCGGCGCTCGTCCGGGCGTTCACGGCGGCCGAACACGGCGCGGCGCGCGAGATCGCCCGGGGGCTGGGGCCCGGCGGTGCGGATGAGGCGCTGGCCGCGAGCGCGGTCGAGATCGTTGACGCGATCGTCAACGACCGCAAGCAGATCCGGCCGTGCTTCGTGTACCTGCAGGGAGAGTTCGGCGTGACAGGGGTGTTCGTCGGCGTCCCCGCCAGGCTCGGCGCCGCCGGGCTGGAGGGTCTCGCCGACCTGCCGCTGACCGCTGACGAGCGGGCGCAGCTGCAGCGCAGCGCCGCCGCTGCGGCGGCGCGATCGGCCGGGCTGCCGGCCGATCTCGGACAGGGGTAGCGGCTGGCGGGGCCTGCCTCCTCGGGGCCCCGATGCACGGCCGCGGGCGGTTTACGATGGGGAGGGCGTGGGGAGTTGAACCTCAACGATGCGGCGGCCGGACGGATTCAGACGGCGTCCCCGCCTCGCACCGATCGCAGGTGAGGGCCGCAGGCCCGGGAAAGGGAGGAACACCATGTTGAAGAAGATCGGCTTGATCGGCGGTGGTTTCATCGGCGGCGTGCTCGCCCAGGAGATCGCGCAGCGCGGGCTGGCGCGGGAGGTCGGTATGACCGACCCGGCGCCGATGCCCAACCCGTCCGACCCGCCGGAGCGCCAGGAGGTGGTCAAGAAGCAGTCGGTCTCGATCGGCAAGGCCCTCGACATCGCCGAGGGGCTGCCGACCATCCGCCACGACATCAAGCTCGTCGGTTCCAAGGACTACTCGGCGCTGGCCGAATCCGAGCTCGTCATCAACACCGCCGGCGTGCCGCGCAAGGCGCGTCCCGACGGCACCTTCCCCAGCCGCGAGGAGCTGCTCGCCATCAACCTCAAGGTCACCCTCGAGGTCGCCAAGGGGATCAAGCAGTACTGCCCCGACGCGATGATCATCTCGATCGCCAACCCGCTCGACGCGATCGTCTTCACCCTCGACAAGCGGCTCGCCCCGCCGAAGAACAAGCTGTTCGGCATGGCCGGCGTGCTCGACTCCGGGCGGTACTGCTACTTCGTCGCCGAGGCGGCGAAGGTCTCGGTCGAGAACGTCAACGCGATCGTGCTCGGCGGCCACGGCGACGACATGGTCCCGGTGCGCAGCTCCTGCCAGATCGCCGGCATCCCGGTGACCAAGTTCCTCGACGCGGACACGCTGGCCAAGATCGAGGCCCGCACCCGCAAGGCCGGCGGCGAGGTCGTCGGGCTGCTCGGCTTCGGCTCGGCGTTCGTCTCGCCGGCGTGGGCGGCGCTCGAGATGGCCGAGGCGGTGATCTTCGACAAGCGCAAGATCATCCCCGTGTGCGCCAAGCTCGACGGCGAGTACGGCGTCAAGGGCCTGTTCGTCGGCGTGCCGTGCATCGTCGGCCGCAACGGCATCGAGAAGATCATCGAGCTCGACCTCACCGACGAGGAGAAGGCCGCGTTCACCAAGTCGGTCGCCGGCGTCGGCAAGACCTGCAAGGAAGCCGAGGAGATGCTGAAGACGATGTAGAGACCGTGGTCCGTGGACCGTGGTCCGTGGTCCGAAAAGACCGGGGTCAGGGGTCAGAGGTCAGAAAGAAAGAAATGCGGGAGGGCGGAGCGCGATGCGGCTCCGCCCTTCCTCTTAAAGACAGGGCACATTGCTCAGGGCACCGGGCAGAGGGCGCAGGACAGAGGGCACAGGGCACCGGGAAGAAGAGCAGAGGGGCAGGGGAGCAGGGGCCCAGAGGAGCAAAGGCTCAGAGGAGCAGGGGCTCAGAGGCGACGACAGAGACAAACGAACGAGCAGCACATCCCCCAGTTGTCTCTCCGTCCCGTCTTCCCTCGTCTTGTCTTCGTCTTGTCTTCCCTTTCCCCGTCTTGTCTTCGTCTTGTCTTCCCTTTCCCCTTTTCCCTCTTCCCTTTTCCCTGCTTCCTCACTCCTCCGCCACTCCGCTCGGCGAGGCGGCAACCTCCGGGGCTCCCGGGCGTAGAATCGCGGGTCGATTGGAGGCCTGCATGAACCGTCCCTTCCACCTTGCCATCGCCGCCGCCCTCGCGGCCGTCGCCGTGCCGCTGGCGGCACAGCAGGTCCACGGCATCAACCCCGCGGACATGGACCCCGGCGCCAAGGCGTGCGTCAACTTCTTCCAGTACGCCGACGGCGGCTGGATCAAGGCGCACCCGATCCCGCCCGAGTACCCGCGCTGGGGCACGTTCAACGTGCTCGCCGAGGAGAACCGCGACAAGCTGCACGGCATCCTCGAGGCCCTGGCCGCGCGCAAGGACCTCGTCCCCGGCTCGGACGAGCGCAAGCTCGCCGACTTCTGGGACACCTGCATGGACGAGAAGGCGGTCGAGGCCGCCGGCGCCAAGCCGATCGAGCCCGAACTCGCAAGGATCGCCGCGATCAAGACGCCGACCGAGTTGCAGGCGGAGGTGGCCCGGCTGCAGGGCGAGGGCGTTCGCGTGCTCTTCGGCTTCGGCTCGGAGCAGGACCGCAAGAACAGCGACGAGGTCATCGCCTCGTTGCGCCAGGGGGGCCTCGGCTTGCCCGACCGCGACTACTACCTCAACGACGACGCCCGCTCCAAGCAGATCCGCGAGAAGTACGCCGAGCACGTGGCGCGCATGTTCGAGTTGCTGGGCGACGGCGCGGCGCAGGCCAAGGCCGAGGCCGCCACGGTGCTGGCGCTCGAGACCGACCTCGCCAAGATCTCGATGGCGCGCGTCGAGATGCGTAACCCGGACAACACCTACCACCGCCTCCCCACCGCCGAGCTCGCCAAACTGGCGCCCGACTTCGACTGGCCGGCCTACTTCCGCGCCCAGGAAACGCCCGCGATCGCCAGCCTCAACGTGGCGCAGCCGGAGTTCCTCCGCGGCGTCGGCGTGCTCCTCGCCAAGCTCCCGCTCGACCAGTGGAAGACCTACCTGCGCTGGCACCTGGTCAACTGGGCGGCGCCGCAGCTTTCCTCGCCGTTCGTCAACGAGGAGTTCGCCTTCCGCGGGAAGACCCTGCAGGGCACGGAGAAGATCGAGGAGCGATGGAAGCGCTGCGTCGGCGCCACCGACCGCCAGCTCGGCTTCGCGCTCGGCCGCCTGTACGTCGAGAAGTACTTCCCGCCCGAGGCCAAGAAACAGGCCGACGAACTGGTGCACAACCTGATCGCGGCGCTGCACGCCGACATCGAGACGCTCGATTGGATGAGTCCGGCGACGAGGAAGGCGGCGATCGCCAAGCTCGACGCGTTCACGCCCAAGATCGGCTACCCCGACAAGTGGCGCGACTACTCGGCCTACCACGTCGGCACCGATTCGTACCTGGCCAACGTGCAGCGCGGCGACCAGTACGAGTTTCACCGCACGATCGGCAAGATCGGCCAGCCGGTGGACCGCACCGAGTGGTGGATGACGCCGCCCACGGTCAACGCCTACTACAGCCCGTCGCGCAACGAGATCGTGTTCCCGGCGGGGATCCTGCAGCCGCCGTTCTTCGACCCGAACGCCGACCCCGCGGTGAACTACGGCGCGATCGGCGCGGTGATCGGGCACGAGATGACGCACGGCTTCGACGACCAGGGGCGCAAGTTCGACGCGCACGGCAACCTCAGGGACTGGTGGACGCCGCAGGACGCGAAGAACTACGCGGCGCGCGCCGCCTGCGTCGAGAAGCAGTTCGACGCCTACCAGGTGCAGCCGGGCCTGCACGAGAACGGCAAGCTCGTCCTCGGCGAGAGCATCGCCGACCTCGGCGGGCTCACCATCGCCCACATGGCGTACGAGCACAGCCTGGCCGGGGCCAAGCCGCCGGTGATCGGCGGCCTCACGGCCGACCAGCGCTTCTTCCTCGCCTTCGCCCGCGTCTGGTCGGGCGCGGCGCGGCCGCAGTACGAGCAGATGCAGGTCAAGGTGGATCCCCACCCGGCGGCGCAGTTCCGGGCGATCGCGGCGCCGTCGAACATGCCGGCGTTCGCGGCGGCGTTCGGCTGCAAGCCGGGCGACCCGATGGTCCGCGCCGATCAGTGCCGGATCTGGTAACGGTCGTTGCGTCGTGACCCGCGCGGGCGCCGGCG
>DAIDOU010000038.1 GCA_027458945.1 Acidobacteriota bacterium | reverse complement strand
TCGGCCCAGAGCTGTCGTTCAACACCGCGATCTCGTTCATGACCAACACCGACTGGCAGAGCTACTCGGGCGAGCAGACGATGAGCGTCCTGACGCAGATGCTCGGTCTGGCGGCGCAGAACTTCCTCTCCGCCGCGTCCGGGATGGCGGTGTTGGTGGCGCTGATCCGCGGCTTCGCGCGGCGCAGCGCCACGACCGTGGGGAACTTCTGGGCCGACACGGTGCGTGGCACGCTGTACATCCTCCTGCCGCTTTCGCTGGTGTTCGCGCTCGCGCTCGTCTCCCAGGGCGTGGTGCAGACGTTCTCGGCGTCCAAGAAGGTCGCGCTCGTCGAGCCGGTGACGGCGAGGGAGCCGAAGCGCGACGCCTCGGGCGCCCCGGTCAAGGACGCCAAGGGCCATCCAGTCACCCAGAACGTCACGGTGACCGAGCAGACGTTGGCGCTCGGCCCGGCCGCCTCGCAGATCGCGATCAAGCAGCTCGGCACCAACGGCGGCGGGTTCTTCAACGTCAACGCCGCGCACCCGTTCGAGAACCCGACGCCGCTCTCGGACTTCCTCGAGCTGGTCGCGATCCTGCTGCTCCCGGCTGCGCTGTGCCTGACGTTCGGGGAGATGGTGCGCGACCGCCGCCAGGGGTGGGCGATCCTCGCCGCGATGGCGGCCATCTTCGTCGTGTTCGCCGTCGTCGCCATCTCCAGCGAACAGGCCGGCAACCCGCTGCTGACCCGGCTCGGCGTCGACCAGCGCCCGTCGGTGACGCAGGGCGGCGGCAACATGGAAGGCAAGGAGGTGCGCTTCGGGCCGGCCGCCTCGGCGCTGTGGGCGACCGCCACGACGGCGGCGTCGAACGGCTCGGTGAACGCGATGCACGACTCGTTCACGCCGCTCGGCGGCCTCGTCCCGATGGCGCTCATGCAGATCGGCGAGGTCGTCTTCGGCGGCGTCGGCTCGGGGCTGTACGGCATGCTGGCGTTCGTCATCGTGGCGGTGTTCATCGCCGGGCTGATGGTGGGGCGCACGCCCGAGTACCTGGGCAAGAAGATCGGGGCGTTCGAGATGAAGATGGCCTCGCTCGTCATCCTGGTGCCGCCGGTCGTCGTGCTGCTGGGAACGGCGTTCGCCGTCGCCAGCGCGGCCGGCCGCGCCGCGACCGCGAACCCGGGGGCGCACGGCTTCTCCGAGATCCTCTACGCGTTCTCCTCGGCTGGCAACAACAACGGGTCGGCGTTCGCGGGGCTTGCCGCGAGCACGCCGTTCTACGACTTCACGCTCGGCCTGGCGATGTTTTTCGGCAGGTTCTGGACGAAGGTCCCGATCCTGGCGATCGCCGGCTCGCTCGCCGCCAAGAAGATGACGCCGGCCGGCGCGGGCACGCTGGCCACGCACACGCCGCTGTTCGTCGTGCTGCTCGTCGGAACGGTGCTCCTCGTCGCCGCCCTGACGTTCCTCCCGGCGCTCGCCCTCGGGCCGGTCGTCGAGCAGCTGCAGATGCTCGCGTTGGCGAGGTAGGGAGGCCGACAATGCCGAGCCGAGTGCAGGCCCTCAAGCTCTTCGAGCCCGCCATCGTGCGGCGGGCGATCGCGGAATCGTTCAGGAAGCTCGACCCCCGCCACATGGCGCGCAACCCGGTGATGTTCGTCACCGAGGTCGTCAGCGTCCTCACCACCGGCCTGGCGGTGCAGGCGCTGCGCGGCCACGGCGAGGCCCCGGCCGGGTTCATCCTCGCCGTCTCGGTATGGCTCTGGTTCACCGTGCTGTTCGCGAACTTCGCCGAAGCGATGGCCGAGGGGCGCGGCAAGGCGCAGGCCGACGCCCTGCGCCGCTCGCGCCAGGAGCTGGTCGCCAAGTTCCTCTCCGAACCGCGGCATGGGGCGGGGTGGGCGCCGGTGCCGTCGCGGATGCTCCACGCCGGCGACGCAGTGCTGGTCGAGGCCGGGGAGATCATCCCCGGCGACGGCGAGGTCATCGAGGGGATCGCCTCCGTCGACGAGAGCGTGATCACGGGCGAGAGCGCCCCCGTGATCCGGGAATCCGGCGGCGACCGCAGCGCCGTCACCGGGGGCACGCGGGTGCTCTCGGATTGGCTGGTCGTGCGCATCAGCGCCGAGCCCGGCGAGACGTTCCTCGATCGGATGATCGCCATGGTCGAGGGGGCGAAGCGGCAGCGGACGCCGAACGAAATCGCGCTCTCGATCCTGCTCGCCGCGCTGACGATCGTCTTCCTGCTCGCGGTCGCGACGCTGCTGCCGTTCTCGCTGTACTCCGTCGCGGCGGCGGGGCAGGGCCGGCCGGTCACCGTGACGGTGCTGGCGGCGCTGCTCGTCTGCCTCATCCCGACGACGATCGGTGGGCTGCTCTCGGCGATCGGGATCGCCGGCATGGACCGTATGGTCCAGGCCAACGTGATCGCGACCTCCGGCCGGGCGGTCGAGGCGGCCGGCGACGTCGACGTGCTGCTGCTCGACAAGACGGGCACGATCACCCTCGGCAACCGGCAGGCGACCGCGTTCATCCCGGCGCGCGGTGTGCGCGAGGAGGAGCTCGCCGACGCCGCGCAGCTCGCGTCGCTGGCCGACGAGACCCCGGAGGGGCGGAGCATCGTGGTGCTGGCGAAGGAGCGCTACGGTCTGCGCGGGCGCGACGTGCAGGAACTCGGCGCGACGTTCGTCCCGTTTTCGGCGCAGACGCGGATGAGCGGCGTGGACTTCGACGGCCGGGCGATCCGCAAGGGGGCCGCGGATGCGGTCACGGGCTTCGTCCGCGAGCGCGGCGGGGGCGTCGGCGACGACGTCCGGGACGCCGCCGACGCGATCGCCAAGGCGGGCGGCACGCCGCTCGTCGTCGCGGACGGCCCGCGCGTGCTCGGAGTGATCCAGCTCAAGGACATCGTCAAGGGAGGCATCCGCGAGCGCTTCGCCGAGCTGCGCACGATGGGGATCAAGACCGTGATGATCACGGGCGACAACCCGCTGACCGCGGCGGCGATCGCAGCCGAGGCGGGGGTCGACGACTTCCTGGCGGAGGCCACGCCGGAGGCGAAGCTGCGCCTGATCCGGGAGCTGCAGACCGGGGGGCGCCTCGTGGCGATGACCGGCGACGGCACCAACGACGCCCCGGCGCTGGCCCAGGCGGACGTCGCGGTCGCCATGAACAGCGGCACGCAGGCGGCCAAGGAAGCCGGCAACATGGTGGACCTCGACTCCAACCCCACCAAGCTGCTCGAGGTCGTCGAGATCGGCAAGCAGCTCCTGATGACGCGCGGGTCGCTGACGACGTTCTCGATCGCCAACGACGTCGCCAAGTACTT
>DAIDOU010000037.1 GCA_027458945.1 Acidobacteriota bacterium | reverse complement strand
GGCGTCGTTGCTCACCGAGTCGTACTCGACCCCGCGCGGCGTCGCGAGGAAGAGCACGGCGGTGCGGCCGTCGTTGCGGGTGTCGAGGATCACGCCGCCGTAGTCGATCGCCTCGGAGATGTCGTCGTGGTCGGCGTAGGGAGCCCGGATCTGGCTCGGGTCGGGGTCGTAGAAGTGAAACCCGGCGTAGAAGTAGCGATCGTCATAGGTGAGATAGCCGACCGACTTCACCTTGGCCGGCACGTTGTCGCCCGGTCGGGTCTCGATCCAGCTGTCGACGCGGGTCGCCCCGCGCCAGCCGGGGTCGGAGAGGTCGCCGTCGATCGTGATCGGGCCGGCCGCGCGCGTGACGTGGATCTCGGGGCCGCGAGCCGACAGGTCGGTGGCGGCGTGCGCCGCGACCGCGCCGGCGACGGCCACGGTGGCGAGGAGAAGGGCGGCACGCACCTTCGTTCCTACGCGCGCGGGCGCGCCCCGGTTCTCCTCCGGACCGGACCGCGCGTTGCCGCGCCGGGAGGAAAAGCGCTCGCGCCCGATCACATCGGAGGGCGGGCGCTGCTGTCGTTCCAGGTGACGATCGTGCCGGAGGCGTCGACGGCGAACGTCAAGGTGCGCACGCTGTCCCGGTACCTCGTCCCGTAGACCGGGTTCCCCTGCGCGTCGAACGAGACCGTCTGCGCCGGCACGGAACGGTGCAGGAGCCAGACGTAGGTCGTGCCGCCGTCGTCGGCCGGGATCACGTTCGAGGGGGTGCCGAGCTTCGCGATCGCCGCGGCGATCGGGCGCCCCGTCCAGTTCTCCTTGGCCGTCATCGAGGCGCACGAGCCGGTGACGAACGCGGCGAGCGCCGCCGAGCCGACCGCCACGAGCGTGTTCAGACGCCACCGCACGGGATCTCCTCCTCGCCCGAGCCCGCTGCCACCGACCACCGCCGTGCCGCCCGGGTTCGCCGCCCCACAATCGTAGTCGGTCACGGCGCCGCCCGCCAGCGGCGGGCCGCGGCACGCCTTCGCCGGGGTTGCGGAGTGGCGTACGATCGTGAGGGGAACGCAACGCGGGGGGGAAGCCATGGGCAGAGTCGGGTTCGTCAAGCACGGCAACGCCACCATCCTCAAGGTGGACCTCTCCCACCTCGCCAACGTCGAGGACAGCATCGCGGTCGTGCACGAGGCGAGGACGCTGATCACCAAGCAACCACCGCACTCGGTCCGGCTCCTCACCGACGTGAGCGACACCGCGTTCAACCCCAGGGCGGTCGACGAGCTGAAGCAGTTCAGCTCGGCGGTGACGCCGTTCGTGAAGGCGAGCGCTGCGATTGGCGTCTCCGGCCTCCGGCGGGTGATCTTCGACGCCCTGATCCGCCTGATCGGGAGGGATATCGCGTCGTTCGACAGCGAGTCCGAGGCGCTCGACTGGCTCGGCCATCACTAGCACCAGGCACCGCTCCCGCCAGCCCCTCGGCCCCGGGCGTTGCGGGTATGATCCGCGCGGGGGTCACCGATGCCTGCCACCTTGATGCTCTGCCTTCTCGCCACCGCGGGTTCCCTCGCGGGCGGCGCGCCGACCGTGCGTGAGGCGCCGATCCGCGCGCACCTCGCGTTCCTGGCCGACGACCTCCTCGAGGGACGCGGGACCGGCCAGCGCGGCGGGGCGCTGGCGGTGAAGTACCTGGAGGCGCAGCTACGGGCGCTCGGGCTCGCGCCCGCGGCGGGGGACGGCTTCCTGCAACGGGTGGACGTCCTCGGCGTCAAGCTGAACACGGGGGATAGCCGGCTCTCCTTCGCCGCTCCGGGCGGCGAGGCGTACACCCCGGCGTTCGCCGACGACATCGTCTACGCCGCCGGCAACGGCTCGTCCGACGTCGCGATCGACGCGCCGCTGCTGTTCGTCGGCTACGGGATCGACGCGCCCGCCGAGCGCTGGGACGACTACAAGGGAGCCGACTGCCGCGGCAAGTTGCTGGTGATGATGGTCAACGAGCCGCAACCGACCGCCCAGGAGCCGCGGCGCTTCGACGGGAAGGACCTCAGCTACTTCGGCCGCTGGACGTACAAGTTCGAGGAGGCCTCGCGCCGCGGGGCGGCCGGGGTGCTCCTGATCCACACCGACGCGAGCGCCACCTACGGCTGGCAGGTCGCCCGGACGGGGTTCGTGGGGGAAAAGTTCCAGCTCGCCGACGGCCCCCGGTCGACGCCGGTGCAAGGGTGGATCCGCGATGACGCGGCGCGCAAGTTGTTCGCCCTCGCCGGCAGAGACCTCGACGAGCTGCGGCGGCAGGCCCAGAACCGCTCGTTTTGTCCCGTGGCGCTCGACGTGCGGGCGACGGGGAAGCTGGTCAGCCAGGTGCGCCGCTTCCCGCAGTACAACGTCGCCGGCGTGCTCGAGGGGAGCGACCCGAAGCTCAGGGACGAGCTGGTGATCTACAGCGCCCACTGGGACCACTTCGGCATCCAGGACGGGCGCATCTACAACGGCGCGGTCGACAACGCGAGCGCGCTCGCCACGCTGCTGGCCGTCGCGCAGGCCTCGGCTGGGCACCCGACGCGGCGCTCGCAGATGTTCCTGTTCACCTGCGGCGAGGAGCAGGGGCTGCTCGGCGCGTTCGCCTACGTGCAGCACCCGCTCTGGCCGCTGGCG
>DAIDOU010000036.1 GCA_027458945.1 Acidobacteriota bacterium | reverse complement strand
TGGCCCGACCCGGTCGGGCACTCGACGGTGAGGGCGTCGCCGTAGAAGTGGTGGTAGCGCTCGAGCGCCTCGATGAGGAGGAAGTTGACCGGGAACCACACCGGGCCGCGCCAGTTCGAGTTGCCGCCGAACATCGGGGAGTCCGACTCCCCCGGCGCGTAGGCGACCGTGTGCGTCTCGCCGCCGAGCGTGAACGAGAACGGGTGCTCGCCGTAGACGCGCGACAGCGAGCGCACCCCGAACGGGGAGAGGAACTCGCGCTCGTCGAGGACGACGCGCAGCACGCGCAGCAGCTGGTCGCGCGAGGGGATCGCGAGCAGGCGGCGGCGGTGCGAGCCGTCGGCGTCGGCCGCCATGCAACTGATGCGGCTCGCCAGGTCGGGCCGGTGCTCGAGGAACCAGCGCATGCGCTTGGAGAAGCCCGGCAGGCGGTCGAGCACGTCCTGGTCGAGCACCTCGCACGCGAACAGGGGGATGAGGCCGACCATCGAGCGCAGCCGGATCGGCAGGTTCTGGCCGTCGAGGTGGACCTGGTCGTAGTAGAAGCCGTCCTGTTCGTCCCACAGTCCGACGCCGCCGAGGCCGTTGATCGCGTCCGCGATCGCGACGTAGTGCTCGAAGAACTTCGATGCGAGGTCCTCGTACGCCGGGTCGGCCGACGCGAGCTCGAGGGCGATCGAGAGCATCGTGCCGCAGTAGAACGCCATCCACGAGGTGCCGTCCGCCTGCTCGAGCGTGCCCCCGCTGGGGAGCGGCTTGGAGCGGTCGAACACCCCGATGTTGTCGAGGCCGAGGAACCCCCCGCCGAACAGGTTGCGGCCCTCCACGTCCTTGCGGTTGACCCACCAGGTGAAGTTGAGCAGCAGCTTCTGGAAGACGCGCTCGAGGAAGAGGCGGTCGCGCCCGCCGCGCGGCCCGGTCACCTTGTACACGCGCCACGCCGCCCAGGCGTGCACCGGCGGGTTGACGTCGTCGAACCCCCACTCGTACGCCGGGAGCTTCCCGTTCGGGTGCATGTACCACTCGCGCAGCAGCAGCACGAGCTGCGCCTTGGCCGCCTCGGGGTCGATGCGGGCGAGCGGGAGCGTGTGGAACGCCAGGTCCCACGCCGCGAACCACGGGTACTCCCAGGTGTCGGGCATCGAGAGCACGTCGCGGGCGTGGAGGTACGGCCAGTCGGCGTTGCGCCCCGCCAGGCGGGCGGCGGGCGGCGGCGGCTGCACCGGGTCGCCCGCGAGCCACTCCTGCACCACGAGGTTGTAGAACTGCCGCGACCACACCAGGCCGGCGTACGCCTGGCGCGCCACCGCCCGCTCGGCGGGGGCGAGCGCAGGCGGGATCACCGCCGCGTAGAACTCGTCGGCCTCGCGGATGCGGTCGGCGCAGACCGCGTCGAAGCCGGGGCCGAGCGGGTCGGCGGACGCCTCCGGTGCGACCGAGAGGCGCAACCGCACCGCGACGCGGCCGCCGGGCGGCAGCTCGAGGCGGTACCACGCCGCCGCCTTGGTGCCGGTGCCGGCCGGGTTGACCGCGCCCTCGCGGCCGCCGACGACGCGGTCGTGGAACGCGTCCTTGACGAACGCTGCCCGGTTCTCCTCGCCGAACAGGCGCAGGGTGTTGGTCTCGTTGTCGGTGAACAGCAGCTCGGGGGGGCGCCCGTCGGGGCCCTCCCCGGCGACGAGCGTGAAGCGGCCGAGCGTCTCGTGCACGGCCTCGAGCCGGCCGGGCCCGGCGGCGGTGAGCGCCGGCCTGGGCGGGTACTCGTCGTCGTCGCGCCCCCAGCTCCAGCTGTTGCGGAACCACAGCGTCGGCAGCAGGTGCAGCGTCGCCGCCTCGGGGCCGCGGTTGGCGGCCGTGATGCGGACGAGGAGATCGTCGGGCGCCGCCTTGGCGTACTCGACCTCGACGTCGAAGACGCGGCCGCCGTCGAGCACGCCGGTGTCGGCGAGCTCGAACTCCGGGTCGCGGCGTGTCCGCGCGCGGTTCTCGCGCCGCAGCCGCTCGTACGGGAACTCGGCCTGCGGGTACGTGTACAGCGCCTTCAGATACGACGCGGTCGGCGTGCCGTCGAGGAAGAAGTACGCCTCCTTGACGTCCTCGCCGTGGTTGCCCTCCTCATTCGCGAGTCCGAACAGGCGCTCCTTGAGGATCGGGTCGCGGCCGTTCCACAGCGCGAGCGCGAAGCACAGCCGCGCCTCGCGGTCGCAGATGCCGAGCAGCCCGTCCTCCCCCCAGCGGTAGGCGCGGCTGCGGGCGTGGTCGTGGGGGAGGTACGCCCAGCTGTCGCCGTCCGCCGAGTAGTCCTCGCGCACGGTGCCCCACTGCCGCTCGGCGAGGTACGGCCCCCAGCGCGTCCAGTTGCGCTCGCGCGCGGCGTCCTCCGCCAAGCGCCGCCGCTCGGCCGCGTCCGGGCGTGGCTCAGGCGATGGTGACGACACTCTTGATCCCCGTGGGCGGGCCGACGAGCAGGGCGGGCGCGTTGGCGATCGGGGTGCGGCCGGTGATCAGGCGGCGCACCGCTGCGGGCCAGCGCGCCGAGAACGCGGCCAGGTCGGCGATCGCGCGCTCGTACGCGTCGCGGCCGGCGTTGACGGTGCCGAACACGACCTGGTTCTTGAGCACCAGGTTGCGCATGATCAGGTCGGTGTCGAGCTCGACCGGGCCCTTGCGCCCGGGCACGCCGGTGAAGACGAAGATGCCGTTGGTGCCGAGCACCTCGGCGAGCTCGAACGCCACCCGCGAGGCGCCGGTCGCCTCGTAGACGAGGTCGATGTTGCCGACCGCCTTGGCGAGGTCGGCGAGGGTGTGGTCCTCGG
Source organism: Acidobacteriota bacterium (assembly GCA_027458945.1). GTDB lineage: Bacteria > Acidobacteriota > Thermoanaerobaculia > Thermoanaerobaculales > Thermoanaerobaculaceae > RBG-13-68-16. Next base: position 1,525 of record DAIDOU010000036.1, on the reverse strand, counting down.
CGGCGAGGTAGGTGGCGCCCATCGCCGCCACCAGGCCCGCCTTGTCGTGCGGCCCCGAAGCGCGCGAGTACACGGTCGTCGCGAACCCGGCGTCGACCAGCACCATCGCGCCGAGCAGCCCGACCGGACCGGCGCCGAGCACCACCGCGCGCAACCCGTGCGCCGGCGCGACGCCGGGCTGTGGCGGCGGCACCCACGGCAGCCGCTGCTGCACCTGCCACACCTGCGCGATCGCCTTCTCCGCGATCGTCAGCGGCTCGGTCAGCACCGCGATCTCGCGCAGCGCGGCGGGGACCCGGTTCATGTAGCGCTCGTCGTCGACCACGAACTCGGTCATGAAGCCGTGCGCGCGGGAGATCCCGCGCTCGGTGAAGTCGCCCGTGATGCAAAAGTCCTGGCGGCCGGCGCGGCAGGCGGCGCACTCGGGGTGCGGGCACGGCCGCCGCACCATCGGCACCGCGAGGTCGCCGACCTTGACCCGCGTCACGGCGGCGCCGACCTCGACGACCTCGCCGAGCGACTCGTGGCCGATCACGAGGTACGGCGAGCCGGGCGGCGGCGTGCCGTACTGGAACGTCACGATCTCGCGATCGGTGCCGCAGACGCCGACCTCGAGCACGCGCAGGCGGACATCGGTGGGCGAGGTGATCGTGGGTTCAGGGTGATCGACCAGACGGACCTGGCGCTCGGCGGGGAACACGGCGACGGCTTTCATGACATCACCCGCTTTCTCGAACGGTTCAATCTTAACGCTGCGACGGCCGGGGCCTGCAACACGACACCGGGGCGTACGACCGGTCGCTACAACGCCGCCACCCCTCGCCGACTTCCCGGCCGGGGCCCCGGTAGACTGTGGCCATGACGAGGTGGGGCGGTGGCGGGGGCGTTCCGGCGCTGCGGGTGCGGGCGGCGAACGACCGGCCGCTGCGGCCCGACGGCGCGTACGTCCTCTACTGGATGACGGCGTTCCGTCGCGCCGGCTGGAACTTGGCCCTCGAGCGCGCGGTGGAGCACGCCCGCTCGCTCGGCAAGCCGCTGCTGGTGCTCGAGGCGCTGCGCTGCGACTACCGCTGGGCGTCCGATCGCCTGCACGCGTTCGTGCTGGCCGGGATGGCCGACAACGCGCGGGCGTTCGCACGGGCGGGCATCACCTACGTTCCCTACGTGGAACCGGCGCCGGGGGCGGGGCGCGGCCTGCTCGCGGCGCTGGCGGCGCGTGCGTGCGTCGTGGTGGCCGACGACGCGCCGGTGTTCTTCCTGCCGCGCGCGCTGGCGGCCGCCGCCGCGCGCCTGCCCGTGCTTCTTGAGGCGGTGGACTCCAACGGGCTGCTGCCGCTCGCGGCGAGCGAGCGCGTGTTCGCGACCGCGTTCTCGTTTCGCCGTTTCCTCCAAGCGGAGCTGCCGCCGCACCTCGAGCGCCTCCCCGCGGCCGACCCACTCGCCGGCGCCGCCCTGGCGCGCCTGGCCGGGTTGCCGGACGGGGTGGCGCGGCGCTGGCCACCGGCTCCTGCGGCGCTGCTCGCGG
>DAIDOU010000035.1 GCA_027458945.1 Acidobacteriota bacterium | reverse complement strand
TGCGTCATCCGGCCGCTGCTCGACGTCCGGCGCGAGGCGCTGCGCGAGTTCCTGCGCGGGCGCGGCGTCGCGTGGCGCGAGGACCCCAGCAACGCCGACCCGACGTTCCCTCGCGCCCGCGTCCGTCACGAACTGCTGCCGGCCCTGGCCGCCGCGTTTCCCGGCGCCGCGGCGCACCTGGCGGCGTTCGCCGCCGCGGCCGCCGAGGACGACGCCTGCCTCGCCGAGGTGCTCTCCGAGTGCGGCGCCTGGCCCGAGGTCGGGCGGCCGGTGCCGTTGGCGGCGGTCGCCGCACTCCCGCGTGCGCTGCGGGCCCGCTGGGTCCTCGAGCTGGCGGCGCGTGTCCCGCTGGCCGAGCCTCCGTGCCGGGCCCAGCTCGAGGAGGTCGATCGCATGATCGACGGGAGCGGCCCTGGCGCGGTCGATCTCGGGCGCCGGTGGGTGCTTCGTCGGCGCGGGAAGCGCCTCGTGCTCAGCCCTCCCCGGCTCGACCCGTTTGCGCCGGTCGTGGCCGTCGTGCCGTCGTGCCTCACGCTCCCGGGAGGGTTCATCGGGCGGCTGGGGTCGCCCCCGGGCGGCGCCGGCAGGCTTTCGGCGAGCCTGCGAGCTGGCGTGGCCGAGCGGCCGCTGGCGTGGCGGTCCGTCGCGCCCGGCGAGCGGTTCGGCCAGCGGCCGGTGGCGCGCCTGCTGGCCGCCGCCGGCGTCCCCGCAGAGTGGCGCCGGGCGTGGCCCGTCCTGGTGGCCGATGGTACGATGGTGTGGCTCCCTGCGGTCGGGGTAGCGGAGGGGTGGGCCGCGGCCGGTGGCGCCGGCGCGGTGGTGGTCGACCTGGAGGAACCATGGAAACGCCGCGACAAGTGATCGCACCCGAGCGGATTGCGGCGCGTGTCGCCGAGATCGGCCGGCGGATCGGTGCCGACTACGCGGGCCGTGAGCTGGTCCTCGTCGGCATGCTCAAGGGGGCGGCGGTGTTTCTCGCCGACCTGTTGCGTGCGATCCCCGGCGACGTGCGTTTCGAGCTGGTGAACGTCACCCACCAGGTCGAGCCGCGCGGTGCCATCATCGAGCTCTCGTACGCGACCAAAGTGCACATCGAGGGGGCGCACGCCCTCATCCTCAAGGACATCTGTCACTCCGGAGTGACCGAGAACTACCTGCTCACCCACCTCGCGCAACACGGCCCTGCGAGCATCGAGGTCGCGGCGCTCGTCAACCGGCCGCTGCTCCGCCGCGTCGCCCTCGAACCCAAGTACATGGTCCTCGAGGACGTTCCGGAGGGCCGGCTGGCGGGGTACGGGATCGAGCTCGACGGCCGATGGGGGAATCTTCCCGGAATCAACATCCTTGAGGGTGTGTAACCGGGACCGGGGCTCGCTGGCGGAGCCAGCGTCGCCGCCGGGGCCCGGCGGCACCGGCCCCAGGAGAAGTTCGGAGATCACGTGAACCAGAACGTCAAGAACGCCCTCCTTGTCGTCGTCATCATCGTGTCGGTGGTGCTGCTGTGGAACTGGATCACCACCACCCGCGCCGGCACCAAGGAGATTGCCTTTTCCGATTTTCTCGACCGGGTCGAGAAGAACCAGGTTTCGGAGGTCCTGATCCGCGGCGAAGAGGTGTACGGGCGCTCGGTCGAGACCGCCGCCGCCCCCGCCCAGGGACCGCTCACGGCGCGCCCGTTCGACTTCATGACCTACTCGCCCGGCTACGACAAGCTCGTCTCGGTGCTGCGCGAGCACCACGTGAAGATCAAGGCCGAGCAACCGTCGCAGGGCTCGATGTGGACCGCGATCCTCTCGTGGTTGCCGTTCGTACTGCTGGCGGTGATGTGGTACTTCTTCTACCGCCAGATGCAGGCCGGCGGCAACAAGGCGATGGCGTTCGGCAAGTCGCGCGCGCGCCTGCTCAACCCGCAGAAGAAGGAGGTCACGTTCAAGGACGTGGCCGGGGTCGAGGAAGCCAAGGAGGAGCTGCAGGAGATCATCGAGTTCCTGCGCGAGCCGCAGAAGTTCCAGAAGCTCGGCGGCAAGATCCCCAAGGGCGTGCTGCTGATGGGCCCGCCGGGGACCGGCAAGACCCTGCTCGCTCGCGCGGTCGCCGGTGAGGCGGCGGTCCCGTTCTTCTCGATCTCCGGCTCCGACTTCGTCGAGATGTTCGTCGGCGTCGGCGCCTCGCGCGTCCGCGACCTGTTCGAGCAGGGCAAGAAGAACGCCCCGTGCATCATCTTCATCGACGAGATCGACGCCGTGGGCCGCCACCGCGGCGCCGGCCTCGGCGGCGGCCACGACGAGCGCGAGCAGACACTCAACGCGCTGCTCGTCGAGATGGACGGTTTCGAGTCGAACGAGGGCGTGATCCTGATCGCCGCGACCAACCGCCCCGACGTCCTCGACCCGGCGCTGCTCCGCCCCGGCCGCTTCGACCGGCGGATCGTCGTCAACCGCCCCGACCTCAACGGGCGCACCGAGATCCTGAAGGTGCACACGGCCAAGATCACGCTGGCGCCGGACGTGGAGCTGCCGGTGCTGGCGCGCGCCACCCCCGGCTTCTCGGGCGCCGACATCGCCAACTTCGTCAACGAGGCAGCGCTGCGCGCGGCGCGCTTCAACAAGACCGCGGTCGCGATGGCTGACTTCGAGTACGCCAAGGACAAGGTGATGATGGGCGCCGAGCGGCGCTCGCTTGCGCTCTCCGAGGAGGAGCGGCACATCGTCGCTTACCACGAGGCCGGGCACGCGCTGATCGCGGCGATGCTCCCGAACGCGGACCCGCTGCACAAGGTCACGATCATCCCGCGCGGCCTCGCGCTCGGCCTGACGCAGCAGCTCCCCGAGGAGGACCGCTACCTGCACGCCAAGACGTACCTCTCCGACGAGCTCGTCGTGCTCATGGGCGGGCGCCTGGCGGAGCAGATCGTTTTCGGCGAGGAAGCGGTCACGACCGGCGCCGGCAATGACCTCGAGCGCGCCACCGAGCTCGCCCGCAAGATGGTGTGCGAGTGGGGGATGTCCTCGATGGGGCCGCTCACCTTCGGCAAGCGCGAGGAGGCGATCTTCCTCGGCAAGGAGTTCGCCCGCCACCAGGACTACTCCGAGGCGACCGCCGTGGAGATCGACGGTGAGATCAAGCGCCTGGTGGACAACGCCTGGGGGCGCGC
>DAIDOU010000034.1 GCA_027458945.1 Acidobacteriota bacterium | reverse complement strand
CGAGATCGTCGGGGCCTCCTGCGACGTGGTCGGAGAGTCCCTGGGCCAGGCGCTCCTGGCGCGGCACGCCGTCACCGAGTCGACGCTGGCCCTCGCGCTCGAGGTGCAGCAGCGCACCGCGCCGGGGAGCCTGCTCGGGGCGATTCTCGTCGAGATGAACGCCGTGCGCCCCGAGACCGTGGAGGAAGTCGTCCGTATGCAGGTCCAGAGGGTGATCGACGAGGTCGTGCGCTGGACCGACGGTGCGTTCAGGTTCGACCGTCTCGAGCACCCGGAGTACCTCGACGCCGGGTTCGCCGACAGCGAGATGCTCCTGAAGTCCGGTTTGCGCGCCGACCAGGTCATGCTCGACGCGGCGCGCCGGATGGACGAGACCGAGACCGAGGAAGGCCCCGACTCGTCCCCGGTGTTGTCGTTCCCGCTGCGCCCGAAGCCCTCTCACGCCGGCTCCGCGAAGAAGATCACCGTCGACATGGGGGACACGCTGACCGCGAACCAGATCATCGCGGCGCTGACGGAGGGCGAAGCGGAGCCTGCGCGCGCCGAAGAGGAGCCCCGCGGCGAGATGCCTGCGGAGGCGTCGCCGTCCGACGTGTCGTTCCTCAAGTCGATCATCGACGAGACCCGGTCCTCGGACTTCGTGGGCGAGATCGGGCTCATGATCATGAGGTGCGGGGCCAGGGTCGTCCGGCGGGGCGTGCTCTTCTCGGTCAGCCAGGGCGAGGTGCGCGGCATCGGCGAGTTCGGCCTCGAGCTTTCGGGGCCGAGGGCGTACGAGCGCGTGCGGAAGATGATGGTCCCGCTCACGGACCCGTCCGTGTTCCGCACCGTGGTCGAGAGCGGCCAGAGCTTCCGGGGGCGCCTCGCCAAGACCTTCTGGGACGACTATCTCGCGCGCCAGCTCGGCGGCGTCGAGCCGGACGAAGTGATCGCCGTGCCGATGACGGTGGGCGGCAACATCGTCTCGATCTTTTACGGCGACAACGGTCAGACGCGGGAGGCGATCGGCTCGATCGAGATGATCGAGCTCTTGATGCTCTACGCATCCCTCGGCATGGAACGCATGCTGCGCGCGGCGAAGTCGGGGCGCTAGGAGCCTGTCGCGCATCGCGACGAAAGCGAGGGTCGCGATGGCGCCCGCTGACAAGGCGGACAAGCGAAATGCCCGCAGACGTAGCTGCAGCCTACGTCGAAGACATTTCGCGCAGGCCAACGCAGCCAGCGGGATGCCAGCGCGAGCCGCAGCCGGAGTCTATGCGCGATAGGCTCCTAGACGGCCCCCCCGGGGCTCACGCTCCGGGCTCAGAGAGGCCGGTCAGCCCCGCGGCGAGCTGCTCGAGGTCGAACGGCTTGGCCAGGATCCACCAGCGACCGGCCGCGGCGCCGGCGCGGAGTTCCTCACGGTCGATGTCGCCGGACATGATCAGCGCCTTGAGCCGCGGCCAGCGCTGGCGCATCCGGTCGACCACCTCGTGGCCCGGCATGTCCGGGAGGCGGAGGTCCGCCAGGATCGCGTCGAACGCGCTGCCGTCCGGGAGGTCGCCGGCCTCCTCACCGCTGGCGACGGCGGTCGCGCCGTGGCCGAGGAACTCGAGCATCCGGACGACCGTGGCCCGCACCCCGGGGTCGTCCTCGACGACGAGGATCCGCACCCGTCCCCCGATCCCGGCCCGGTGGCGCGTTTTTGCGCACCGTCCCGGCGCCGCTCTTGCGATGATACCCCGGGCCGGCCGCGCGGGAGATCCGGCCCGTTGACGCCGGTCCAAGGACGCGGTACTCTCAAAACCGAACGGATGATCGGGAATGAACCAAGCGGAAAAGTCCCAGCGGTCGCGTGAACGGATCCTCGAGGCGGCGCTGCAGTTGTTCTCGAGCCAGGGGTACCGGGCCACCAGCGTGCGCGACATCGCCGCCGAGGCGGGGCTCTCGACCGGCAACGTCTACCACCACTTTCCGGACAAGGAGGCGATCTACCTCACCTTGCTGGACCAGTACTGGGAGGCGATCGATGACCCCGACCTGCCGTTCAACCGCGCCCTCGCCACCGGGTCGTTCCCGGACAACCTCGAAGAGGTCGGTCACGCCTCGCGCGAGCTGGTGCGCGTGTACCGCCGCCACGTCGCGCTGATCTACGTGGACGTCGTCGAGTTCGAAGGCAGCCACATCCGCAAGTTCTACGCCGAGATGGCGCAGCGCTACGCCGACTTCATGGCGACGCACCCCGGCGCCGAGGCGATGGCGGCGCGCCTGCGCCCCGGGGTCTCGCTGGCGTCCGCCGCGATGTTCGCGACCAGGTTCTACATCAACTACTTCGCCGTCGAGATCCTGTTCGGCGTGCCGAACCACTTCGGCAAGGACAGCGAGGCGGTGATCCGCGAGACGGCGGACATCCTCCGCCACGGCATGCTGCGCCCGGGCGCCTGAGGCGCGGCACGGCGGCGCGGCCGCTGGAAACCGGCCTGCTATCCTCACCGTACACGCTCCAGCGCCCGGTGTCGCGCCGGGCCGGGGCGTGATCGTTGCGGGGAGGCGGTGCGTGGGCGCTGGGTCGGTGCTTCAGGTGCGAGAGGTGAGCAAGACGTTCGGCCAGGTCCGGGCGGTCGACCGGCTGTCGTTCGCGGTGGCGCGCGGCACGATCACCGGGTTGCTCGGCCGCAACGGGGCGGGCAAGACCACGACGCTGCGCATGATCAACGGGATCTTCCTTCCCGACGGCGGCGCGATCGAGCTGTTCGGCGCCGCGGACGCCTCCGCCGTGCGCGACCGGATCGGCTACCTCCCCGAGGAGCGTGGTTTGTACCGCAAGATGCGCGTCATCGACCAGCTCCTGTTCCTCGCCGAGATCAAGGGGCAACGGCCCGCCGACGCCAGGCCACGCGCCGAGGCGTGGCTCCAGCGCTTCGACCTGTGGGACAACCGCGCCGGCAAGCTCGAGGAGCTCTCCAAGGGGAACCAGCAGAAGGTGCAGCTCATCGGCGCGCTGCTCCACGACCCCGAGCTGGTGATCCTCGACGAGCCGATGTCCGGGCTCGACCCGGTCAACGTCGTCCTCGTGCGCACGATCCTGAAGGAGCTCAAGGCCGAGGGGCGGACGATCCTGCTCTCGACCCACATGATGGGCGAGGCGGAGAAGCTGGTGGACGAGATCGTCCTCATCCACGAGGGCCGAGCCGTGCTGGCGGGCGAGTTGGAGCAGGTGCGGGCCTCGTTCGGATCCAACACCGTGCATCTCGCGTTCGACGGCGACGGCGCCTTCCTGTCGGCGCTGTCTGGCGTCGCCGCGGCGCGAGTCGACACCAACGCCGCCGAACTGCGCCTCGGCCCGGGCGCCGACGCGCAGGCCGTCCTGGCCGCCGCGGTCGCGCGGGTCAGGGTCAGCCGGTTCGAGATCGCCGCGCCGTCGCTCGAGGAGATCTTCATCGACCGGGTCGGCGCCGGCGCGGGCGGGCGCGAGCGCGCGGAGGCGACGGTATGAGCAAGACGCTGGCGGTGCTCAAACGCGAGTATCTCGAGGTTGTCCGCAAGAAGGCGTTCATCATCATGACGGTGATCTTCCCGTTCCTGATGGCGGCGCTGATGTTCGTCCCCACCCTCCTGATGATGAAGGGGATCGAGGGCAAGCGGGTGGTCGTCGTCGACGGCACGGGAAAACTGCGCGAGGCGTTCGCCACGCAACCCGCGCAGCCTCCGAGCCCGCTCGCGAGCGAGGCGGGCCGCGAGCTCACGCGCCGGGCCGAGGAGGCGCCCGCGGTCAAGACGGCGTCGCTCACGACCGAGTACGTGCCCGCCACGGGCGATGTGAAGGCCGTGGCGCAGCCGTACCTCGATCGGCTGCGGGAGAACGACGATTCGAAGGTGCGGCTCGACGGCGTGCTCGTGATCCCCTCCGACGCCTTCGCCGACAGCTCCGCCAAGCTCGTGTACTACAGCCGCGCCGCCTCCGACATCATGACGCAGGAGCGGCTGGCGAACACGGTCAACCGCGCGCTGGCGCGCGTCCGGCTCGCCGGCCGCGGCATCGACGCCGCCGATGCCGACCGGCTGCTCAAGCGCCTCGACCTCGAGAGCGTGCAGATCTCGAAGAGCGGCAAGGAGAAGAAGGGCGGGGAGCTGTCGTTCCTGGTCGGGTTCATCTTCGCGGCGCTGCTGCTCTTTCCGACGATGATCCACGGCCAGGAGGTGATGCGCGGGATCGTGCAGGAGAAGACCGAGCGCGTGGTCGAGATCCTGATCTCCTCGATGTCGTCGTTCGACCTGCTCACCGGCAAGGTCACGGGCCTCGCGCTCGTCGGGCTGACCCAGGTCGGCGCGTGGCTGGCGATGGGCGGCCTCATGGCGCTCTACTCCGGCGGCGCGGCCATGGTGGCGGGGGTCAACGTCTTCCAGTACGTGGACCTGCGGATCATCCCGTGGTTCTTCGTCTTCTTCCTGCTCGGCTACCTCACGTTCGTGTGCATCTACGCGGTCGGCGGCGCGATTTCCAACTCCGAGAAGGAGGCGCAGCAGTTCATGGGGCCGATCATGATGGTGGCGATGGTCCCCTGGATGCTGGCGTTCCCCATCCTGCAGAACCCCGAGTCCACGCTGGCGACCGTGCTCTCGTTGATCCCGGTGTTCACGCCGATCACGATGTTCATGCGCATCATCGTGAGCGAGCCGCCGATGTGGCAGGTGGGCCTCTCGATCGTCCTCTCGATCGCCACGGTCTACGTCTTCTTCTGGATGACCGCGAAGATCTTCCGGGTCGGGATCCTGTCGTACGGCAAGCGCCCGAGCC
>DAIDOU010000033.1 GCA_027458945.1 Acidobacteriota bacterium | reverse complement strand
CGGCCGGCGACCTCGGCCACCGCCGCGGCGTGGTCGAGGGCGCTCTCGATGTCGTACGGGAGCGCCCAGGCGCGGTCGAGCAGCGCGCGGGTCTCCCCGGCCGGGAGCCCGCGCGCGTCGCGCCACGCCAGCGCGAGCGCGAGCAGCGCCGCGAGCTGGGTCGTGAACGCCTTGGTCGAGGCGACGCCGATCTCCGGCCCGGCGTGGGTGGCGAGGTTGTAGGCGGCGAGCCGCTCGGCGAGCGCTCCGCGGACGTTGCACACCGAGGCGAGCGGCGACCCGGCCGCGGCCGCCAGGCGCATCGCCGCGATGGTGTCGGCGGTCTCTCCCGACTGGGTGATGCCGATGACCAGCGTGTCCGGCGCGAGCAGCGGCTCGCGGTAGCGGAACTCGGAGGCGTACTCCACCTCGCACGCGACCCTGGCCAGGCGCTCGAGGTAGAACTTGCCGACCAGCGCCGCGTGCCACGAGGTGCCGCAGGCAACCAGGCGCACCGCGGCGAAGCGGCGCAGCGTGGCCGGGTCGAGGCCGAGGTGCGCCAGCGCCGGCGCGCTCGGGTCCGGGATGAGCGCGTGCAGCGTCTCCGAAACCGCCCCCGGCTGTTCGTGGATCTCCTTCAACATGAAGTGACGGAACCCCCCGCGCTCGACCTCGCCCGGTTCCCACTCGAGCGTCACGACGGGACGCTCGACGGCGCGCGCGGCGGCGTCCAGGATCGTGACCGCGCCGGCGCGCACCAGCGCCAGGTCGCCATCCTCGAGGTGGATGCAGCGCCGGGTCATCGCGATCACCGCGGCGGGATCGGAGGCGACGAGGTTCTCCTCCTCGCCGAGGCCGACGACGAGGGGCGGCCCGTTGCGGAAGGCGACCACGGCCCCCGGGTCGGCGAGGGAGATCGCCGCCACGGCGTACTGCCCGCGCAGCTTTCCGCGCACCGCCAGCGCCGCGGAGGCGAGGTCGCCGCCGGCGGCCGCGAGCAGGTGCGCGATCACCTCGGAGTCGGTGTCGGAGGAGAAGTGCACGCCGCCGGCCTCCAGCTCGGCCCGCAGCTCGCGGAAGTTCTCGATGATGCCGTTGTGCACGACCGCCACGCGTTCGTGCTCGTCGGTGTGCGGGTGGGCGTTGCGCTCGATCGGCGCCCCGTGGGTCGCCCAGCGGGTGTGGCCGATGGTGAGGTGGCCGCGCAGAGCGGCCGCGTACGCCTTCTCGGTGAGGTTCGAGAGCTTGCCCGGCGCCCGCAGCACCGCCAGGCGGTCGCCGCAGTGCACCGCGAGGCCGGCCGAGTCGTAGCCGCGGTACTCGAGGTGGCGCAGCGCCTCGAGCACCACCGGCACGCCCTCGCGCCCGCCGACGTACCCAACGATCCCGCACATCCGGTCCTCCTCTCGCAGCGCGCCGCCGCGGTGTCGCCGAGCCCGCGCCGGCGCCGGTGCGACGCGCTCTCATTCTAGTCGTTCGGCGCGCCGGCGCCGGCCGTTCACTCGCCGCGGCGGTGAGTGAGCGCCGGGACGAGCGCTCCGTCGGGGAGCGTGACGTCCTCGAGGACGGCGTGGGCGCCGATGCGGCAGTCGGCGCCGATCATGCAGGCGCCGCGCAGGTGCACGCCCGCCTCGAGCACCGTGTCGCGGCCGACCGCGCACGACGCGTCCACCCAGGTCGTCGCCGGGTCGAGGATGGTGACGCCGGCAGCCTGCAGCCGGCCGATCACGCGCGCCCCGAGGAGGCGGTGAACCGCGGCCAGTTCAGCGCGCGAGTTGACCCCGGCCATCTCTGCCGGGTCCGCAAGTGGAAGCGCGGCGACCCGCATCCCGCCCCCGGCCATTGCGGCGACGGCGTCGGTGAGGTAGTACTCGCCCTGGGCGTTGGCCGGCGTGAGGCCCGCGAGCGCCGGGCGCAGCGCCGCCAGGTCGAAGACGTACGTCCCGGCGTTGACCTCCCGGATCTCCCGCTGCGCGGCGGTGGCGTCGCGCGCCTCGACGATCGCCTTGACGTCGCCGGCGGCGCCGCGGACGATCCGGCCGTAGGGGCCGGCGTCCGGCAGCACGGCCGAGACGAGCGCCGCCGCTGCGGCCCGCGCACGCCGCAGCTCGACGAGCGCCGCGAGCGTCTCCGACCGGATCAGCGGCACGTCGCCGGAGAGCACCAGCGCCTCGCCGGAGCGCGGCAGCAGCGGCAGCGCCTTGGCGACCGCGTCGCCGGTGCCGCGCGGCGGGTCCTGCACGGCGAACAGCAGCTCGCGGCCGCCCAGGTGGCGTTCGACCTGTTCGCGCAGGTGGCCGACCACGACGACCAGCGGCGAGGGGTGCGCGGGGGCGAGCGCATCGAGGACGTGATCGATCAGCGCCCGCCCGCCGGCCTCGTGCAGCACCTTGGCCGTGGCCGTCTTCAGCCGTTTGCCCTCGCCGGCCGCCAGGACCACCGCCGCGACGCTCAACCCGCCACCTCCCCGGCCGCTGCGGGCGCCTACTTCTTCGACAGCTCGTGCAAGACCTGCTTGGCGACCGCCTTCAGCGTCTCGAAGACGCCGATCCCCTTCGGCGCCACCGCCTCGAACGTCGGCTCGCCCTTGATCTGGAGGGCGCGCAGCATGACGTCGTAGGCGACGGCGCTGGGCAGGTCTCGCTTGTTGAACTGCAGGGCGTACGGGATCACCGCGAGGTCGAAGCCGTTCTCGTGCAGGTTGTGCTTGAGGTTGTCGAGCGACTCGAGGTTGGCGTCCATGCGCGCCTCCTGCGAGTCGGCGACGAAGATCACTCCGTCCACCCCCTTGAGGATCAGCTTCCGCGACGCGTCGTAGAACACCTGGCCGGGAACGGTATAGAGGTGGAAGCGGGTGCGGAAGCCGCGCACGCTGCCGAGGTCGAGCGGGAGGAAGTCGAAGAACAGGGTGCGGTCGGTCTCGGTGGCGAGCGAGATGAGCTGACCCTTGTTCTGCGGGTTGGTGCGCTCGTAGACGTACTGCAGGTTGGTCGTCTTCCCGCCCAGACCCGGACCGTAGTAGACGATCTTGCAGTTGATCTCGCGCGAGGCGTAGTTGATGAAGCTCATTCGGTAAACAGAGCGTCGATGTCTTCGTCGGTGATCTCGGCAAACGGCGACGCCGGGGCCTCGCCCTGCTCCGCCGCCTTGGACGCCATCTGTGTCAGCACCTCCTCCAGCTCGGCGGCGGCCTTGCGTACCCGCAGCCGCACGAGGCCCAGCGACGAGCGCTCATCGAAGATCAGGACCAGGATCAGCCGCTGGCCGACGATCGAGATGTGGATGTTGTCGCGCTCCCCCTCGTGGAAGAGGATCGAGAACTCCTTCTCGCCGATCAGCTTCGCGAGGCCGTCGGTGGCCGCGACGTTGCCCGCTGTGAGCGAGGCGAGCGAGGTGGCATCGACCTTGTCGAGGTCGCCCTTGGCGGCGATCTGCTGGCCGTTCTTGTCGACGAGGAACACGAGCTTCGCGTTGGCGTCCATCCACAAACGCGAGAGGACCGCGTTGATGCGATCGAACTCCTCCTCGTACATGATCAGGTTCGACCCGAACATCGTCATGCCAGCCCGCCTCCACCCCTCAAATGTTGAGTATATCCTTCAAGTTCCCGTCAATCCATCCCCCGCCGGCCCGCCAGCGCCCGCGTCAGCGTCACCGAGTCGGCGTACGAGATCTCGCCCCCGGCCGGCAGACCGAAGGCGATCCGGCTCACGGCGCAGCCGAGCGGCCGCAGCGCGCGCGCCAGGTAGTGCGCCGTGGCCTCACCCTCGACCGTCGGGTTGGTCGCGAGGATCACCTCGCGCACGCCGCCGGAGCGCACGCGGTCGAGCAGCCCCGCGATCGTGAGCTCGTCCGGCCCGATCCCGTGCAACGGATCGAGCGTTCCGCCGAGCACGTGGTAGAGCCCGCCGAACTCCGCCGTGGCCTCGACCGCCCACGCGTTGAGCGGGTCCTCGACGACGCAGATCACGGCGCGATCGCGCCCCGGGTCGCGGCAGACCGGGCAGGGGTCGTCCTCGGTGAGCAGGAAGCAGGTGCTGCAGTGGCGCACGGCGTCGGCGACGTGGGCGAGCGCCTCGGCGAGGCGCCGCGAGGGCTGCGGGGCGCGCACCATATGCTGCACCAGGCGGGTGGCCGTGCGCGGTCCCACGCCGGGGAGCTGCTCCAGCTGCTCCAGCAGCTCGCGCACGGCCGGGGGACGCAGCTCCATCACAGGCCCGGGAAGCCGGCCGGCAGTCCCATCCCGGCGAGCAGCACGTGCGAGCGCTCCTCGAGCAGGCGCGACGCTTCCTGCCAAGCAGCAACGACCAGGTCCTCGACCAAGCCCGGCGCCTCGCCGGCGAGCGCCTGGCCGTCGATCGACACGCCCTTGAGCTCCTTGAGACCCGAGAGACGGACCCGCACCAGGCCGCCGCCGGCCGAGCCCTCCACCTCGAGCTCGCCGAGCGCCTTCTGCATCTGGGCCTGTGCCTGCTGCGCCTGCTGCAACAACTTCGCGACGTTCATGGCTTCTCCTCGACGCTCTCCAGCCGCCCGCCGAACACCTCGAGCACGCGTTGGACGCCCTCGTCCGCCTCCACCCGCGCCCGCAATCCGGTCGCGGCCGCCCTGACCGTCGAGCCGGAGGAACTCTCGTCCACCTCGACCCGCTCGCCGAGGCCGGCGCCGTGGGCGGCGGCTGCGAGCGGCTCGAGCGCGCGCCGCAGCGATGCGCACGTCGAGGCCGGCAGCCCGCCGCAGCGCAGCACGACGGTGTCGCCGGCGACCGTCACCCCGCGCACCGAGCCGACGCGCCCGGCGAGCAGGTGCTCCCCCATCGCCTCGAGCGCCGCCGCGAGCCGGGCTCCCGGCGTGCCGCCGCCGGGAGTCGGGGTGGCCGGCGCCGGCGGCGCCGCGGGGGT
>DAIDOU010000032.1 GCA_027458945.1 Acidobacteriota bacterium | reverse complement strand
CGGCTCGACCGCGCCGGCACCGGCGCCGGCCGCGGCGCCCGCGACGGCCGCTCCGGCGACCGGCGTCGTCTGGAGCGAGTTGCGCTACGCGGCCCACAAGCTCTTCCTCTCGGCGACGACCACCGTCCGGGCCGCCTCGGTGCCCGCGGCCAAGCTCGCGACGATCCTGCGGCCGTCCCCTCGTGGGCGCGCGGTCCCGATCCCGCCCGCAGGGGCGGTCGGCGTCTCGGTCGCGAGCGTCCTGCCGTTCGGCCGCGACGAGGACGTCACGCTGTGGCTCGACCCGACGAGCGGCGCGGCGATCGGCGGCGAGAAGACGTCGCTCGGCGGCAGCCCGTACCACAAGCTGATGCGCTACACGGACGGCGGCCTCTACACCTGGCGGAGCGCCCCACACGGCGCGGCCGAGGCGGCCGGTGCACCCGCCGGCTGGAGTGGGCACTCGAACTACCTGGTGGAGGCGACCACGGCGCCGCCGCCGGGTGTGCCGGTCACCGACTCATACGTCCTGATCTACCTGGTTTCCGCCGCCCGCCTCGACGGCAGGGACAACGCGCTGCGCGTCGTCACGCTCAACCGCGACCGCTACGTCGAGATCACGTTTGTGGCCGGGGGCCTTTCGTACCAGCGGGCGAGCTTCTCCGAGTCGTGGCCCGGTGGCGGCGCCCGCCGCGACGGCAACGTCCTCGTGCGCGCGGTGCGCGGCACGGCGCGCATCGTCGGCACCGCGAGCGGCCGCGACGACGTCGACCTCGGCTTCCTCGGCATGCGCGGCGCGCTCACGATGTTCGTCGAGGTCGGCACCGGCATTCCGATCGCGTTCTCCGGCCGGGTGGACTACGTCGGCACGCTAAACGTGCGGCTCACGCGGGTGATGCTCCTCGCCGCGCCGACCGGCGGCGGCGCTCCTCCGGGCCAGGCGCCCGCGGCCTCCGGCCCGGCCGGCGGCGCCCCGGTCGCTCCTCCCACCGCGGCCCCCGCGGCCCCGGTTCCGACGCCGGCGTCTTGAATCGACCGCCGCCGGGGGCTAAGGTTTATCTTCATGAGAACACCGTTTAGCTACCTGCTCCTGTTCTTGCTCCTGCCAGCCTCCGGCACGGCCGCCACGCCCGCCGCGCCGCCGCCCGCGGCCGCGGAGGTCGCCCAGGCGCTGCGCGCGCACCCGGAGTGGGACGCGGAGTACACGCGGCGCATCCGCGAGGCCACGACCGGGCCGCAGTTCTCCACGCTGCTGGTGGACCACCTGCCGGCCTCGGCCACCGTGCCGACGCCGCTCGGCTTTTTCGGTCACATCGCGGGCGCTCCCGACCGGCTGACCTACGCCGAGGACGTCCACGCCTACCTCCGCGCCCTGGCGGCGGCCTCACCGCGCGTCAAGGTGTTCACCATCGGCCACAGCGAGGAGGGGCGCGAAATGGTCGCGGCGGCCGTCGCCGATGAGGCCACGATCGCGGCGCTCGATCGCTACCGCGAGATCACGCGGCGCCTGGCCGACCCGCGCTCGGTGAGCGAGACGGAGGCGCGGGCGCTGATCGCCGAGGGCAAGCCGATCTACTGGCTCACCGGCGCGATGCACTCGCCGGAGACGGGCAGCCCGGAGATGTTGATGGAGCTCGCCTACCGGCTCGCCGTCGAGGACACCCCGATGGTCCGGGCGATCCGGGCCAACGTGATCACGCTGATCACGCCGGTGCTCGAGGTGGACGGGCGCGACCGCATGGTCGACCTCGTGCGCTGGCAGCAGGCCAACCCGACGTCGCCGATGCCGCCGCTCGCATACTGGGGACACTACGTCGGTCACGACGACAACCGCGACACGCTCGGCCTCGGCCTCGCCCTCACCCGCAACGTCCTCAAGGCGTTCCTCGAGTGGCACCCACAGGTGCTGCACGACCTGCACGAGTCGATCCCGTTCCTCTACGTCTCGACCGGCACCGGGCCGTACAACGCCTGGCTCGACCCGCTCATGATCGCGGAGTTCACCCGCATGGCGGACCTCGAGGTGCAGCAGTTGACCGCGCTGGGGCTGCCCGGCGTCTGGACGCACGGCTTCTACGACGGCTGGTCGCCGAACTACATGTTCTGGGTCGGCATGGGGCACAACGCGATCGGCCGCTTCTACGAGACGTTCGGCAACCTCGTGCCCGCGACCGAGGATCGCGTCGTCCGCGGCTGGAGCGAGCGCGCCTGGTTCCGTCCCAACCCGCCGTTGCCGGTCGTGCGCTGGTCGCTGCGCGACAACGTCAACTACCAGGAGAGCGGCGCCCTGCTCGCGCTCGACGACATGGCGGCCAACCGCACTCACTTCCTGGAGCAGTACTGGACGCTCGGCCGGCGCGCGGTCGCCAAGGCGCGCACCGAGGGCCCGGCCGCCTACGTCCTCGACGGCGGCCAGAAGCGGCAGGGCCAGCTGCGCGACCTCGCCCGCCTGCTCGCCGCCGACGGCATCGAGGTCCAGGTCGCCGAGCGCGCGTTCGCGGTCGCGCCGTTGTGGCCACCGCGCCCGGCGACCCCCACGCCCGGCGCCGCGGCCGACGCCCAGCCGGCGGCCAAGGACAACACGCGCACCGGCACCGAGCCGGTCCGCTTCGCCGCCGGCAGCCTGATCGTCCGCATGGACCAGCCGTACTCGCGCCTCGCCGACGCGCTCCTCGACACGCAGTACGTGCGCGGCGACGAACGGGTCTACGACGACAGCGGCTGGACGCTCGGCCTGGCCAGGAACCTCGAGTGCCGCCGGATCGTCAACCCGGACGTGCTCGCCGTGCCGATGCGCCCGTGGCGCGACGACGTTCCGGCCGCGGGCGCCCTCGCGGGGGCCGTGCTCGTGGTCGCCAACACCGCCGACACCGACCTCGTCCGCCTGCGCACGGCGTTGCCGGCGGTACGGATGCTCGTCGCCGAGGACGAGGTCAAGGGACGCCAGTCGTGGCCCGCCGGCACCGTCCTCGTGCCGCTCGACGGCCACGCGAGCGACATCGCCGCCGCCCTCGCCAAGCTGCGCCTGCGGCACTCCACGCTGGCGGCGATGCCGGCGGTCGCGACCCACGAGCTGGCGCTGCCGCGGGTCGCGCTGCTCCACACATGGCTCTCCACCCGGCAGGAGGGATGGTTCCGGCTCGCGTTCGAGGAGCTGGGGATCCCCTACACCTACATCTCCACGCAGCAGGTCGCCGGGGACCCGGAGCTGCTGTCGCGGTTCGACGTGGTCGTGTTCCCGCCCACGGACGCGACGCCGCAGCAGATCGTGACCGGGATGCCGCCCGGCCCGCCGCTGCCGTGGCGCAAGACGGCGCTCACACCGAACCTCGGCGTCGACGAGACCGACGACATGCGGCCGGGCCTCGGCGCCGCGGGCGTCGCGCACCTGGCCGCGTTCGTCGAGCGCGGCGGCCTGCTGATCACCGTGCAGGACACGGCGCGCCTGGCGATCGACTGCGGCCTCGCGCGTTGGGTCACGGTGGCCGAGACGCCGGGGCTGAAGGCGGCCGGCTCGCTGCTCGCGGCGGAGGTCACCGATCGCTCCAGCCCGGTGGCGTACGGCTACGACGCCTCGCTCCCCGTCTACTTCGACGGCGCGCCGGTCTTCGCGGTCGGGGTCTTCGACCGTCCCGAGCGCGAGTCGCGGCGGCCAAGCGGGCGCGGCGGCGCTCACGATCCCGACGTGCCGCAGGGGCGACCGTACGTCGCGCCCCCCGAGCGCCCGACGCCGGCGCCCGGCGAGGCGGGGTTCCAGCCGCCCGAAGACTACCGCGCGTTCGCCGCGGCGTACCTCCCGCGCCCGGCCGACCGCCCGCGCATCGTCGTGGCGTTCGTGAAGCGCCCCGACGACCTCCTCCTCTCCGGCATGCTGGCGGGCGGCGACGAGATCGCCGGCCAGGCCGTGGTGGTGGACGCCCCGCTCGGCCGCGGCCACGTCCTCCTCTTCGGCTGCAATCCGATGTGGCGCGTGAGCACCCAGGGGACGTACGCGCTGGTCACCAACGCGATCTTCAACTTCAACCGGCTCGGCCTGGGCCGGACGGCCGTGAACGAGTGACCGCCGCGACCGGACCGGGCGGACGGCGAGGACGGCGGCGGCCGGCGCGCTGCCGTATGCTCGGGACGACGAACAGGAGACGACCACGATGATCCGCAAGATCGAGTTCGGGCCCGCCGTGCACCGCGAGCCGTTCGCCGAGCCGACGCCGCTGGGGCTGATCGGTCTCGCCCTCGGCTGCGCGGCGCTGACACCGATCGCGTTCGGCTTCCGCCTGACCCCCGCCGGGTTGTCGACCGCGGCGGTGATCTGCCTCCTCTTCGGCGCCGGCTGCCAGCTCCTCGCCGGCCTCATGGGGTTCGCCAACAAGAACCTGTACGGCGGCACGCTGTTCACCGCGTTCGCGTTCAACTGGACGCTCAACTGGTGGGTGCTGAGCTCGCTGGCACGCGGGTTCGTCCCCGACGCGGTCGTCATCCACGCCGTCGAGGCCGCGTCGCTCGTCGTCTTCCTCGTCATCACCTACGGCTTCGGCTTCTACAGCACGCTCCTGTTCGCCTTCCTCGCCGACATCGACCTCCTGTACGTGTGCAAGCTCGCGAACGCGCTCGGCGGCACGCGGGCGTTCGACCTCCCGATCGCGCTGTGCACCGTCGGCCTCGGCGCCCTGTCGCTGTGGATCGCGTTCGCGCTCCTCGTCAACCCCACGGCCGGGCGGGTGGTGTTCCCGATCGCGGGGCCGCTCTTCTCCAGCGCCCCGAGGCCCGCGTTCGACAGTTCGCGCCGGCGCGCGATCTTCGCCGAGCTCTACCGGCGCTGGCAGGAACAGGGGTTCCGGCCGGTCGGCCTCGACGAGCTCGAACGCGCACTCGGGGACCGAGCCGGTCAACGCGGCGTGCTCGCGGACGTCGAGTACCTGGCCGAGCTCGGCGGGCTCGTCCTCTCCCCCGCCTCCGGCGAGCCCGGAGGATCCGCGACGGTCCGCCTCTCCGCCGCCGGGATCGACTTCTGGGAGCAGGTGGCGCTCAAGAAGGACCAGTTCGCCTGAGCGGCCGGTCAGGGACGATCGTGATCGCGAGGTGGCTCCGGGCGCTGGCGGCGGTCGTCGCCGGCAACGCGCTGTACTTTCTCGTCGCCGCGCCCCGCCTGCCGGAGAGCTGGCGCCATCGCCCGTTCGCCCTCGATCCCGGGCTCGCACTCGACTTCATGATCTGCCTCGCGCTCTACCTCGCGCTCGAACGGCTGGCCCGTGCGAGGCGGAAGCCGTAGCGTTCAGGATGCGGTGCTGCGCCGGCGGCGCGGGGTCCAGCGGTCGTGGAACCAGAACCAGAGGTGCGGCCGTGCCAGGATCTCCCGCGACACGCAGTCGTTGTAGCGCTGGGTGAGGGAGACCGCGGTGTCGGACGGCTGGGTCGGGACCGCCGGGTCGAGCCGGAACCGGTAGCCGGTGCCGACGGGGTAGGAGAAGAGCGGCACCACGGCCGCGCCGGTCGCGAGCACGAGGCGGGCGAGCGACGGCGTGGTCGGGGTCAGGATGCCGAGGAACGACACGATCTCGCTGTGCTCGAGGTCCGCCTTCTGGTCGAGGAGGATGTCGACCACGCCTCCCCGCCGGACCGCCTTGATCGCCCCGCGAGTCGCGCTCCCCTTGGGGATCAGCCAGTTGCCGAAGCGGGTCCGCGAGCGGGCCAGCTCGGCTTCCATGAGCGGGTTCTCGAGCGGGCGGTACACCATCCCCTGCGGGAACCCGGCGAGTGCCAGCCATTGCGACGCCACTTCCCAGTGGCCGAAGTGGGCCGAGAGGATGAAACAGCCGTTCCCCTGCGCCAGGGCGGACTGCAGGTTCTCGAGCCCGTCGCAGACCACCTTGCCGGCCAGTGTCTCGCCCGAAACCTGCGACCACTTGATGAAGTCGAGCGAGATGCGGCCGAAGTGGGCGGCGCAGCGCAGAGCGATGCCGGCGCGGGCCAGGCGCGAGCGCCCCGGGTAGACGCGGCGGAGGTTCCCGAGGACCGTCCGGCGGCGCGCCGAAACCAGCAGGAACAGTACGCCGAGAACCGACCCCGCCGCTTGCAGCAGCCAGAACGGCGCCGCCCGGCCGAGCGCCTGCGCGACTTTGTAGAGGCGGTACTCCCTGCGGTTCCTGCCCTCGTCCCTCATTGCGGTACCTGGTACCTCATTTTCTTATTTCAGTCGACGAACGAGGGGTCGGCACCGAGCATGGCCTCCTCCAGGTCGTTCCTTGGCACGCCCGACGAGCTCGCGGTGAGGGCGGCCGCGAGTTCCGCCACCTGCTCGCGAAACCCCGCGTCGTCCAGCCGAAGTCTTGCCGCCGTCACGCCCCAGCGGCTCACCACGCTCGGCGCCCGGCCGAACTGCGCGGCAAGCTCCGCGACGCGGTAGCGGAACTGTTCGACGCCAACCAGCGTCGCTGCCTGGCGCCGGCGCGTCATCTCGCGACCCGAACCGCTGGCGCGGATCTCTTCGCCGGTGGTGCCGAGCATCGCAGCCGCGCTCGAGATGAACTCCGCGATCGGCAACGTCGGCCGCACAAAGGTACTGGCGCCCAGCGCGTCCAACCTCGTCCGCCCGGCCGGCGGCGCCATCTCGTCGCCGTCGCCCGCGGACCGCCACCATGGCAGGCGGCCGAGGGCGGTCGGCCACCCCGGCGCCGACTCCGCCCCGGCGAGCGCTTGCAGGTAACTCGCGCGGGCCTCCCCTCGCCGGCCACCAAACGCCAGCAGCATCTCGTCGGCGTCCAGCAAGGGGGCTTCGGCGCCGGACTCGAACTCGCGGTGGCCGCTCCACCGGAACGCTCCCGGGGAGTGGGCGAGCTTCGCGGCCACAGGGTTGGTGTGAACGTAGACGATCGCTTGCTGCAGGTAGCGCTCCCCGACGACCAGCTTGGCGTTGTAGCGGCCCTGCCACACCGGTCCGAGCACACCGTGACGGCGGTTGAACGACTTGGAGAACCGGCCCTGGATCAGGCGCATGCTTCTCCACAGCGGCGCGGACCCGGTGCGCGCGACGAAATGGTAGTGCGTCGGCATCACGCACCAGGCCAACACCACGAACCCGTCCTGGCGCTTGACCTCGGCCACGATATCGAGGAAGTCGCGCGCGTCGTCGGCCCGGCGAAAGATCGCCTCGCCTCGACCGGCCCGGCAGTAAACATGGTAGGTCGCACCATCAACGAACACGCGCGGACGCCGTGGCATGTCGCCCCCTGCCTTGCCAAGCGACTCTACACCAAAAATAGAACAAAGTGGTACCAGGTACCGCCAGTCGAGGCAGCCGGCCACGAGGAAACTCGCGCCGCCGAGCGCGGTGAAGACCAGGTTGTTCAGACGACGCTCCTCCCGTTGACCCCGACCCAGCGGTGCCGAAACGAGCGCGGAATGCTCACCCACTCGGGAACGGAACAACCGGTAGCTCGCCGGGGCGAGTCATCAGCCTGGGCGCCCACGCCTTGACCAGCAAAGGCTTGTCGCTGAGACGAAATCCGGGTATCGTCGATCCTGGAGGGGCGGATGGACCTGAGGCTGCGAGGCAAGCGGGCGCTGGTCACGGGGTCGTCGCGCGGCATCGGCCGGGCGATCGCGCTCTCGCTGGCGGAGTTCAAGGTCGACGTGGCGATCAACTACTTCCGTCACCGCGGGCCGGCGGAGGAGGTCGTCCGCGAGATCGAGGCGCGGGGCGCCCGGGCGCTGCTCGTGCGCGGCAACGTCGCCGACGAGGCGCAGGTCAAGAGGATGTTCGCCGAGATCCGCGAGGCGTGGGGGGGGCTGGAGATCCTCGTCTCCAACGCGGCATCCGGGGTGCTCAAGCCGGTCCCCGACCTGACGCTGCACCACTTCCACTGGACGATGGACATCAACGCGGCGGCGCTGCTGCCGCTCGTCCAGCAGCTGCTCGGCATGCCGTCGGAGGGTGCCAAGAGCGTCGTCGCCGTCTCCTCGCTCGGCGCCATCCGGGCGATCCCCAACTACACCGCGGTCGGGGCATCGAAGGCGGCGCTCGAGTCGATGGTCCGCCACCTCGCGGCCGAGCTCGCGCCGCGGGGTGTGCGCGTCAACGCCGTCTCGGCCGGCACGGTGGACACCGACGCCCTCAAACACTTCCCCAACCGCGACCAGCTCCTCGACGAGTCGACCCACCGCACGCCGGCCGGGCGGTTGGTCACGCCGCAGGACGTCGCCAACGCGGTGGTGTTCCTGTGCACCGAGTACGCCTCGATGATCCACGGGCAGACCGTGGTCGTGGACGGCGGGTACTCGATCCTGGCGTGACGATGCCGCTCGTCATCGGACACCGGGGGTTCGCGGCCCGCTTCCCCGACAACTCGCTCGCCGGCATCCGGGCCGCGTTCGCGGCCGGGGCCGACGGGGTCGAGGTGGACGTGCGGCCGTGCGCCGGCGGCACGTGGGTGTGCCACCACGGCCGGTCGCGGGACGGGCGACCCGTGGCGCTGTGGAGCGCCGCGGCGCTGCGTCGTTCCGGCGTCCCGACGCTGGCCGAGGTCGTGGCGGCGACGCCCGCCGACGCGTGGCTCTTCGTCGAGGTCAAACCGCTTCCGGCCGCGGCGCTCGCCGCCCACCTCGGAGCGCTCGCCCGGCTCCTCGCGGCGCGGGCCGGACGGACGCGCGTGATCTCGTCGTCCCTGCCGGTGCTGGCCGCGGTCGAGGAGGCGCTGCCGGAGGCGGCGCGATCTTGGGTGTTCGCTGAGCTTCCCGAGTGGC
Organism: Acidobacteriota bacterium; assembly: GCA_027458945.1. Classification (GTDB taxonomy): domain Bacteria; phylum Acidobacteriota; class Thermoanaerobaculia; order Thermoanaerobaculales; family Thermoanaerobaculaceae; genus RBG-13-68-16. The sequence continues at coordinate 720 of DAIDOU010000032.1, read as the reverse complement.
TTCCCAACGGCCTCGACCTCTCCCCCAGGCACACGCTGGTCGAGGCGTTGCTCGGCTCCGGCCGTGAGCTGCACCCGTGGACGGTGAACCGGACCGATCGCATCCTGCAACTCGCGCGCCTCGGCGTGGCATCGATCACGACGGACGACCCCGCGCTCGCGCTCGAGGTGACGCGTGACTGAGGAGCCGCGCGTTGGGGTCGTTGTCCCAAACCCGTTCCTGCACATCCCGGTCGTCGCCGCCGTGCAGGCGAGCGGCGGCCGGGCGCTCGACCTCGCTGACCCCGGCGCCGCCGCAGCCGCGCGGTGCACGGTCGTCATCGTCGACCTCGACGCCCTCGGGCCGGACCCGACGCCGGCGATTCGCACCGCCGCCGACGGCGGCGCCACCGTGGTCGGGTTCGCCCCCCACGCTCGCAGCGAGCGTCTGGAAGCCGCGCGCGCCGCAGGTGCGATCGCGCTGCCGCGCTCGCTCTTCCTCCAGCGGCTGCCGGAGCTGCTCGCGACGCTGCTCGACCACGGGGATCGCGGGGCGTGAACCAGGCGGCGCCGTCACCGCGGCAAGGCGCGCCCCCGCGAAAGGCCACGCGTGTTCCCTGGCAGGCACTCGGCTGCGAGCTCGCCGGGACGGCGCTCCTCGTCGCCTGCGGCGTCTCGCTCGTCATCGTCGACTTCGGCGCCGGCAGCCCGATCGCCGCGGCGCTGCCGTCGGCCGCGTTGC
>DAIDOU010000031.1 GCA_027458945.1 Acidobacteriota bacterium | reverse complement strand
CTCGGCGAACGCGGCCACCGCGTTGCACAACCGGTCCGCCCCGAGCTCGAGCGGCGTCTCGACCCGGAGCGGCATCCCGGAGCGGATCCCGGGCGCGACGAACAGCGGCTCGGCGTCGAGGTAGGTCGCGATCGCGGCGCGCATCGCGCCGTCGATCTGCGGCACCACGGAGCCCACGATCACGCCGCGGATGTCGGTCGGCCGGATCTCGGCCCACTGGCAGAGCTGGCGCAGGAAGATGCCGAGCTCGTCGACGGTGCGCTCGTGGACGGTGGTCAGCCGCCAGCGCCGCAGGATCTCGGTGCCGCGAAACACCCCGATCGTCATGTGCGTGTTGCCCACATCCAGGGCAAGGAGCATCATTCGCCTCCCGCGCCGTCGGGGATGATCTCGCCCGCCGCGAAGCCGCGCACCTCGCCGGCCACCTCGAGGCGCAGCTCTCCGCCCTCCCCGAAGCCGGCGAAGCGTCCCTCCACGACGACGTCGTCCAGCCGCAACCGTACGGCGTCGCCCGGCCGATGCACCGACCGGCGCTCCCACTGTGCCCGCGCCGCCCGCCGATCGGCCAGCCCGGCGTGGACCCCGTCGAGGAAGCCCGCGACCAGCGTCGCGATGGCGTCGCCGACCTCGCCGGTGAACCCGAGGGCGGCAAGCGAGGTCGGGCGGACGGGATCGCCCGGCCCGAGCTCGGGCACGACCGCGATGTTGACGCCGATCCCCACGGTCACCCAGGCGTCGGTGTCCGTGCTGCGCGCGCGGCACAGCACCCCGCCGAGCTTGTGCCCGCGGACCTGGAGATCGTTCGGCCACTTCAACCCGACAGTCAGCCCCGGCACGAGCGCCTCGACCGCGCCTGCCAGCGCCACGGCGGCCGCGATCGGCAGCCCGGCCAGCTCGCCGGGAGCGACCCTCGCCAGCCAGTTGGCGTACAGGCCCCCGGGCGGCGACACCCAGCGGTTGGCGCCCCGTCCGCGGCCCAGCGTCTGATGCCCGGCGATGATCACGGTCTCCGCCAGCGGCGGCTCGTCCTCGGATCGCCAGAAGTCGATCAGGCGTTCGGCAAACGTCGCGGTCGAGTCGAGCTCGTCGAACCGGACCACGTTGGCCGGCAGCGGCGTCGGGAAGCGCTCGCTCACCGACCCCTTCCCAGCGTGGCCGCGAGCATCGCCCGCTTGTGGGCGAGCTCGGCGGCGCGCGAGCGAGCCCCGGCCACGACATCCTCTGGGGCGCGCTCGGCGAACGTCTCGTCGGCGAGCCGCGCCTGGACCTTGACGAGCTCGCCCTCCACCTGCGCCAGCTCGTCGCCGAGCCGGGTGCGCTCCGTCTCCCCGAGGGCACCCTCGGGAAGCACGATGGCGACGTTGACGCCGCCCGCCACGTCGCGGATCGCTCCGGCGGCCACCGAGGCGGGGTTGAGCTGCAACGACGAAAGCCCGGCCAGGCGCTGTATCTCCGCCCCGACCCGGGCGAAGGCGGCGGCCCGCCCGGGTTCGAGGTCGGTCAGCTGCGCGGTCAACGGGGTCCCCGGCGACAGCCCGACGAGGTGCCGGTACGACCGGATCTCCTGCACGACCGCCTGGACCGCTTCCATCAGCGCGAGCGCCTCCGCGTCGGCGGCCCTCGCGCCCGGGACCGGGTACCGCGCGGTGATCAGCATCCGGTCGCCACCGAGGTGGCGGGCGATCTCCTCCGTGATGAACGGCATGACCGGATGGAGCAGCTTGAGCGCCTCGAGCAGCACGCCCCGGGCCACCGCGCGCACGTCGGCCGCGCGCCGCCCGGTCGCGGCCGCGGGGTCCTCGCCGGCCAGCGCCGGTTTCGCCATCTCGATGTACCAGTCGCAGTAGTCGTTCCAGACGAACTGGTAGAGCGCGCGGCAGCCCTCGTCGAAGCGGTAGCTCTCCCACGACCGGTTCACCGCCGCGACCGTGCGCTCGAGCTCGGCGAGGATCCACCGCTCCGGCAGCTCCAGCGGGCGCGCGCTCACCGTCTCGAGGTCCTCCTCCGAGCCGGCGAGGTGCATCTGGACGAAGCGAGCGGCGTTCCACAGCTTCGTCGCGAACGCCCGGTACCCCTCCATCCGCTTGCCGTCGAGCGGCAAGTCGCGGCCCGGCGAGGCGAGCGCGGCGAGTGTGAAGCGCACCGCATCGGCGCCGTACTCCTGCACCAGGTCGAGGGGATCCATCACGTTCCCCTTGGTCTTCGACATCTTCTGCCCGCGGGCGTCGCGCACGAGCCCGGTCAGGTGCACCTCGGCGAACGGCGCCTTGCCGGTGAAGTGCTCGCACATCATGATCATGCGGGCGACCCAGAAGAACAGGATGTCGAAGCCGGTGATCAGCAGGCTGGTCGGGTAGAAGGCGCGCATGTCCGGCGTGTCGGCCGGCCACCCCATCGTCGAGATCGGCCAGAGGCCCGACGAAAACCAGGTGTCGAGCACGTCGAGGTCCTGCTCGACCGGCTTGCCACAGGCGGCGCACGCGGTCACCGGCTCCTCGGACACGGTGGTGTGGCCGTCGGCGCAGTAGAACGCCGGGATCCGGTGGCCCCACCAGAGCTGCCGCGAGATGCACCAGTCCATGATGTTCTCGAGCCAGTTCTCGTACGTCGCCACCCAGAAGTCGGGCACCAGCCGCACCTCGCCGGAACGGACCGCCGCGAGCGCGCGTTCGGCCATCCCCCGCATCGAGCAGAACCACTGCATCGAGAGGTACGGCTCGACGACCGTGTCGCAGCGCTGGCAGTGGCCGACGGCGTGCCGGTGGGTCTTCTCGCCGCGACGCAGGCCCTGCTCCGCCAGTGCCGCGAGCACGGCCTTGCGCGCCGCGAAGCGGTCCTGCCCCGCGAACGGCCCGCCGTGCTCGTTGATCCGGCCGTCTTCGGTGAGGATGTTGATCTTGGCCAGCCCGTGCCGCTCGCCGGTCGCGAAGTCGTTGGCGTCGTGCGCCGGCGTCACCTTGACCGCGCCGGTGCCGAACTGCGGGTCGACCAGCACCGCGTCGGCGATCACCGGGAACGTGCGGTCCACGAACGGGTGGCGGACGAGCTTGCCGATCAGGTGGCGGTAGCGCTCGTCGTCGGGGTGGACGGCGATCGCGGTGTCGCCCAGCATCGTTTCCGGCCGCGAGGTCGAGACGACGATCTCGCCCCCGTCGGCCAGCGGGTAGGCGAAGTCCCACATCCCGCCGTCGATCTCCTTGTGCACGACCTCGAGGTCGGAGAGCGCCGTCAGGCAGCGCGGGCACCAGTTGATCAGGCGATGGGCGCGGTAGATCAACCCCTCCCGGTGGAGCGAGACGAACGCGTGCCGCACCGCCTGCGACAGCGTCGGGTCGAGCGTGAAGCGCTCCCGCGTCCAGTCGCACGATGCGCCGAGCGCCTTGGCCTGGTGCGAGATGTTGTCCTTGTACTGCGCCTTCCACGCCCACATCCGCTCGAGGAACCGCTCCCGCCCGAGGTCGCGGCGGTTGCTCCCCTCCTTGGCCAACTCGCGCTCCACCATCACCTGGGTCGCGATCCCGGCATGGTCCGTCCCCGGCAGCCACAGCGCGTTGAAACCCTGCATCCGCCGCCAGCGGATCACGAGGTCCTGCAGGGTGAACTGCAGCGCGTGGCCGATGTGCAGCTTGCCGGTGACGTTCGGCGGCGGGATCAGGATCACGAACGGCGGCCGTTCCGACGACGCCGCCGGGGTGAACGCGCCCGCGTCCTCCCAAAGGGCGTACCACCGCGGCTCGAACGAGGTCGGATCAAAGCGAGGCGGCATCAGTTCCGGACGGCTCACGCGCTCCTCCAGACAACCTTGTGGAACGCGAGTCTAGCATTCCGGCGGCCGTGCCGGCGGGCCGAGCGCCGGTGCCGCCGCCTCAGAATAGCGCGGTGAACGGGCCTTCGGCCGGGAGCGACTGCAGCTGTGCGTAGACCGCCGCCGCCTCGGGGCCGGACACGCCCACGTCGAGCACGACCCCGCCGAGCCGCGGGAGCACCCAGCCGACGCGGCCACGGTCGCGCTTCTTGTCCCTCGCGATGTACGGCGCCACCTCGTCCCAGCCCAGTCCCGACAACGCCGGCAACGGCGCCAGGAGGCGGATGCGGTCCGCCCATGCCAGCGCGTCGGCCGTCGACAGCAGGCCGCGGTCGCGGGCCAGGCGCAGCACGGCGAGCAGCCCCCAGGCGACCGCCTCCCCGTGGAGGAAACCGGCGTACGAGGTCGCGGCTTCGAGGCCGTGCGCCAACGTGTGTCCCAGGTTGAGGGCCTGCCGCGGTCCGCTCTCGCGCGCGTCGAGGCCGACGATCTCGCTCTTGACGCGGGCGCACCCGGCCACGAGTTCCTGCGCCTGCAGCGGGTCCCCGGCCGCCACCGGGGCGAGGTGGCTGTCGAGGACGTGCTCGAGTGAGGACGGCGCGATCATCGCGCTCTTCACCACCTCGGCCAGGCCGGCGCGCAGCTGCCGGCGGTCGAGCGTCGCCAGAACGAGCGGATCGGCCACGATCGCCCGCGGCGCCCAGAACGCCCCGATCAGGTTCTTCCCCTCGTCGAGGTCGATGCCGGTCTTGCCGCCGAGCGCGGCGTCCACCATCCCGAGCAGGGTCGTCGGGACGGCGACCCACGGGAGGCCGCGGAGCGTCACGGCGGCCGCGAACCCGGCGGTGTCCGTGACCACGCCGCCGCCGACGGCCACGAGCAACGAGCCGCGCTCGGCGTCGTGCGCGAGCAGCCACTGGGCGATCCTCTCGACGGAGCGCCAGCGCTTGTGCTCCTCGCCGGCCGGAAGCTGCAGACACGGGGCCTCGAGCCGCCTGGCGATCTCCTCGCCGTACAGTGGGCCGACGTTCGTGTCGGTCACGACGAACGCCCGCCGTCCGTTGAGGCCCTCCGCCAGCAGGCCGGCGATCTCGGGGAGCACTCCCTCGCCGATCCGATACGGCACCACTCCGCCGTCGCACGCGAATGAAACCGTGATCACGCCTCACCCCCACCCGCCTGGACCTCGAGGCCGCGACCGCCTCTGCCGCCCATGCGACGATGATAGCTACTCGACGGCCGCGCGCCCAAGCGCCGGCGAGAGCCGGGCCAGGATCTCGTAGTTGATCGTGCCCGCCAGCTCGGCGAGCTCCTCGGCCGTCACGCGCTCCTCGCCGTCGCGCCCGATCAGAGTGGCGACGTCGCCTTCGGCGGCCCCTGCGATATCGGTGACATCGGCCATCACGATGTCCATGCACACGCGGCCCACGACCGGGGCCGGTCGGCCGCGCAGCAGCACTCGGGCGCGGTTCGACAGCGTGCGCGGGTAGCCGTCGGCGTAGCCCACGGGCAGGACGGCGATCGTGCTCGGCCGCGTCGGACGATAGGTGAGGCCGTAGCCGATCGGCGCCCCGGCCGCCACCTGCTTGATCTGTCCGACGCGCGCCCGCCACGCCAGCGCGGGTCGCAGCGCGACGCCGTCACGGCCGCGCGCCATCTTCCACGAGACGTAGGTCTCCTTGGACGGCCAGTGACCGTACAGCGAGATCCCCACCCGGACCATCGAGAACTCCGCCTCGGGGAAGAGCAGCGCCGCGGCCGAGCACGCGGCGTGCACCCAGCGCACGCGCCCGACCCGCTGCTCGACCGCCGCCACCGCGCCACGGAAGCGGCCAAGCTGCGCGAACGCGTAGCCGTGGTCGGTGGTGTCCTCGATGTTGGCGAAGTGGGTGGCGATGCCCGCCACCTCGAGCCCGAGATCCCGGGCCGCGGCGGCGAACTCGGCCGCGTCCTCGGGCTCGACGCCCTGCCGGTGCGTGCCGGTGTCCACCTTCACGTGGACCGGCAGCGCCACCCCGAGCCGCCGTCCCTGTGCGGCGACCGCATGGAGCACCGCCCGCGACGAGACCAGCACGTGCACGCCGGGGCGCACGACCGCCTCGACCTGCTCGGGGGTCAGGTACCCCATGACGAGCACCGGCAGCCCGACGTCCGCCGCCGCCAGCGCCCGCACCTCGTCGGCGTTGTGAACGCCGAGCATCCGGACCCCTTCTACGGCGCACTCGCGCGCCACGAGTTCGAGCCCGTGGCCGTACGCGTTGGCCTTCACCACGGCGAGGATGGCCGTCTCCGGCGCCAGGATACGGCGGAACACCGAGACGTTGTGCGCCAGCGCCCCGCGCGACACCTCGATCCAGGTCGTCTGGCCGACCAAGCGCTCGCTCGCCACCGGCGCAGTGTAGCGGATCGTCGCGCCGGCGCCGGCGCGCCACTAGAATGGTCCGGGATGGACAAGCTTCCAGGCAACTGGCGCCAACGGCTGAGGCGACGCCGGGACCGCACCGCGGCGGTCGGCCGGCTGCTCCACCGCCGCTACTCGCGCCTGTTCTGGACGCTGCACTCGACGTGGGCGCTGATCTCCGGCGGCATCGTCCTCGTGCTCGCGCATAACCGCTACGGCTTCCTGCCCTGGGTCGTGCTCTTCCTCACCCTCACGTGGGCCTCGACCCTCTTCTTCTCGCGCTTCGCCGCACCCAGCGGTTCGGAACGAGCGCGCCTCGCCCGCGGCTTCGTCTCCTACCTGACGCGGGTGATGTACCAGGAGACGCTGTTCTTCCTGCTCCCGTTCTACTTCTACTCGACGACGTTCGTGTCGTGGAACAGCCCGTACATGGTGGTGCTGGCCGCGCTCGCGGTACTGTCGTGCTTCGACGTCTTCTTCGGGCGCCTCCTCGTCACCAGCCGGTGGTTCGCGCTCGCGTTCTTCGCCTTCGTCACCTATTCGGCGCTGCAGTTCTTCCTGCCGCTGGTGCTCCACGTCCCGATCCACAACGGCGCCTACCTCGCCGCCGGGCTCTCGTTCTTCGCGGCGCTGCCGTTGGCCTACTCCGACCGGAAGCGCGGACAGCGACCGCGGCCGATCTGGATTATGGCAGCCCTGATCGGGATCGTGGTCGTTCTCAAGGTCGGGCGGGAGCTGATCCCGCCGGTTCCGCTGCGGCTGGCGTCGCTCTCGTTCGCGACCGGGATCGATCCGGCCACGCTGCAACTCCAGGAGGCGTTCCCCGAGAACCCGCCGGTGCCGGCAAGCCGGCTGCGCAGCGGGCACCTGATCGTCCGCGCGACGATCTTCTCGCCCGGCACGCTGCCGGTCCGCATCCAGATCCGGCTCACGCGCGACGGCTCGCTGCTGCGCAACTCGCGCACCCTCAACTTGGTCGTCCACAGCAGCGGGTTTCGGGTCTGGGACTCGCTGCGCATCCCGTCCGGGGGCCTTCCGGCCGGCCGCTATCGCGCCGAGGTGTGGACCGGCGAGGGGCAGCTCGTGGGCCGAGGCGAGCTGCGCGTGGTCGCGGACGCCGGCAGCGGGCCCTCGCGCTAGCGCGCCGCCTTGATCGCGGCCAGCGCAGCGTCGTAGTCAGGCTCCTGCGCCACCTCGGGGACGAGCTGCTGGTAGCGCAAGACGCCGTCCTTGCCGATCACCAAAACGGCGCGGGCGAGCAGGCGAAGCTCCTTGATCAGCAACCCGTACGCCGAGCCGAACGACGCGTCGCGGTGGTCCGAGACGGTCACCAGGTTGGTGATCCCCTCCGTCGAGCAAAACCGGCTCTGCGCGAACGGCAGGTCCATCGAGACGACGAGCACCTTCACGTCGGCACCGAGCCCGGCCGCCTCGACGTTGAACCGGCGCGCCTGCGCGGCGCACACGGCGGTGTCGAGCGACGGCACCGAGTTGATGACCACGGTCTTGCCCGCGGTCTCGGTCAGGGAGAACGGCGAGAGGTCTCCACGCAGCCCCGTGAACGGCGGCGCCGGCTTGCCCACCTCCGGCGCGTTGCCGAGGAGCGTCAGCGGCGCTCCCTTGAACGTGATGAACCCGTGGCGTTCGTGCATCTGCGATCCCTCCCCGCCGGCGGGCCGACGCCCGCCGTGTCCTAGAATCCTTTCCCCCACGGTATCATTCCTCCCGGTGGCCGCCTCTGGCATCGAACCGCTCGTCGTGACCGCCGGGCGCGGCGTCCGGTCGCTGCGCGCCGTTGCCTGCCGCGCCGGCGCCGATCTGACGGTGACCGTCACCGGAGGCAGCGCCCCACACGTTGGCTGCGTCGTGTTGTCGCAGGCCTACTCAGGTGGCGACGGTGGGGTCCGGGTCACGAGCTCGGTCGTCGCGCTTCCGCCGCACCGCGAGGAAGCGCTCGCCCGACCGCTCGCGGAGACGCTCGCCCAGGCGTTGCGCGGCACCGTCGTGGTCGCCGCCGGCGTCCACGAGGACGGCCTCACGCCGGAGGGAGTGGCGGACTACCTGCGGCTCGGAGAGGAGCTCGCCGCGTCGTTGCTGGCCGCGCTGTCCTCCTGATCGCCCTCGACCCCGAGCCGCGCGCGCAAGAAGCGGACGATCTCCGCCGTGTCGGTGCCCGGCGGGAAGAGGCGCTCGAGCCCCTGCTGCAACAGCGCCGGCACGTCCTCCTGCGGGATGATGCCGCCGCCGAAGACCACGACGTCTCCGGCGCCCGCCTCGCGCAGCGCCTGCACCACCGCCGGGAAGAGCTCGCGGTGCGCCCCCGAGAGGCTGGAGAGCCCGACCGCGTCCACATCCTCCTGCACGGCCGCCTGCGCGATCTGCGCCGGCGTCTGGCGCAGGCCGGTATAGATCACCTCGAAGCCGGCATCGCGGAGCGCCCTGGCCACCACCTTCGCCCCGCGGTCGTGGCCGTCCAGGCCCGGCTTGGCCACCAGGATCCTCTTGGGTGCCGTCACCGCTTGCCACCTCCACCGCCAGTATCCACGACGGCCCGGGCCGGAACAAGCCCGCGCGCCAACGGCTTGCTTTTCGACTCGCTTCGCCCGTAAGCTCGCCCGGTCGCAGCGAGGGGGTACCAATCGATGGAGAGCACGAGTCGGACCCTGCCCGAGAACGCCTACTCCAAGCTCAAGCCCGGCGAGAGCTACCAGCCGGTCGTACCGGCCGCGGCGAGCGTGCCCGAGTTCACGGCGCGCTCGCTCTGGCTCGGGCTGCTCATGTCGGCCCTCTTCTCGGCGGCGGCGGCGTTTCTCGGCCTCAAGGCCGGCCAGGTCTTCGAGGCCGCGATCCCGATCGCGATCATCGCGGTCGGCCTCGGCGTGGTCCTGCCGCGCCGCTCGACCCTGCTCGAGAACGTGATCATCCAGTCGATCGGCGCGGCCTCGGGCCTCGTCGTCGCCGGCTCCATCTTCACCCTCCCCGCTCTCTTCATCCTCGGGCTCGATGTCAACCTCCTCAAGCTCTTCCTCGTCGCCCTCCTCGGCGGCGCCCTCGGGATCCTGTTCCTGGTGCCGCTGCGCCGCTACTTCGTCAGCGAAATGCACGGCGAGTTCCCGTTCCCCGAGGCCACCGCCACCACCGAGGTCCTCGTCGCGGGCGAATCGGGCGGCCACCAGGCCAAGGTCCTCGCCGTCGCGGCCGCGATCGGCGGGGCGTTCGACTTCGTGATCATCCACCTCGAAGGGTGGGCCGAGGTCTTTACCTCGCGCTCGATCCCGTTCCTCGCCGGGCTGGCCAACCGCGCCAAGATCGTGCTCCGGATCGACGTCCTCTCCTCGATCCTGGGACTCGGCTACATCATCGGCCTGAAGTACTCGGCGATCATCTGTGCCGGGTCGTTCCTCTCCTGGTTCCTGCTCGTTCCCCTGGTCGGGCACTTCGGCGCGCACCTCGCGGTCGCAATCCCGCCGGTCGCCGACGGCTCGCTGATCGGCGGGATGTCGGCCGAGGACATCTTCCGCAACTACGTGCGCCACATCGGAATCGGGGGCATCGCGGCGGCCGGCATCATAGGGATCCTGCGCTCGTGGCGCGTCATCGCCAAGGCGTTCGCGATGGGGTTCACCGAGCTCTTCCTCCGCCGCGGCAAGGGCACGCCGGCCACCTCGGCGCGCACCGACCGCGACCTGCCGATGGGCGTCATCATGGGCGGGATCCTCGTCGTCGCCGTGGCGGCGTGGATCTTCTTCCGCTTCGGGGTGGTCGCCGGCGAGTCGGGCGCGACCCGTCTGTCGCTGATCGCGCTCGCGGTCGTGATCGTCATCTCCTTCCTCTTCACCACCGTGGCCGCTCGCGCCATCGCCACGGTGGGGACCAACCCGGTGTCCGGGATGACGCTGATGACCCTGATCCTCACCTCCGTCTTCCTCCTCGAGGCCGGGCTTTCGGGAAAGGCCGGGATGCTCGCGGCGCTCCTCATCGGAGGTGTGGTGTGCACGGCGCTGTCGATGGCCGGCGGTCTCGTCACCGACCTCAAGATCGGCTACTGGCTCGGCGCCACGCCGGCCGTGCAGGAGCGCTCCAAGCTCCTCGGTACGATCGTCGCGGCCGCCACCGTCGGCGCCGTCATCCTCCTCCTCAACCAGGCCTACGGCTTCGTCCCCTCCCCGACCCACCCTCCGGAAGGCGTCTTCGCGGCGCCGCAAGCCAACGCGATGGCGGCCGTGATCAAGACGCTGATGTCCAACGAACCGGTGCCGTGGCTGCTGTACGGCGTCGGAGCGCTGATCGCGTTGACGATGCAGATGATCGGCGTGCCGTCGCTCGCCTTCGCGCTCGGGATGTACATCCCGCTCGAGCTCAACGTGCCGCTCGTCGTCGGCGGCCTGATCGCCCACCTCGTCCAGAAGTCGGCCAAGGGGGACGAGAGGCTGGCTCACGCCAGATCGACGCGGGGCACCCTGATCGCTTCCGGCTTCATCGCCGGCGGCGCGTTGATGGGCGTGGTCGCGGCCGTGCTGAAGATCACCAACTTCTGGACCGGGGTTCGCGTCGGCTTCGGTCTGTTCGGCAACGCCACCGGCGCCGGGGCGGAGATCCTCGCCCTGGTGATGTACATCGCCCTCGCGTTGTACATGTTCTTCGACGCCCGGCGGGCCACGATCTGAGGCGTGGCGGAGGCGCGGCGCCGGCTCAGTTGGACGGCGGGGGGACCTGCGGCGCGGTCCCGGTCGTGTTCGCCGGCGCCACCGCCATCACGTTCGAGGGCAGCGCGTTCGGCGACGACCCGGCAGGCCTGGACCAGCCGGGCGCCTGTGGAGCCGCGGTCATCGACGCCTGCCCGGCCGGCTTCTGCGCCGCAGGGGCCGTGGGCTTCGTCGTCGGCCGGATCTCCTGCCAGGAGAGGTCGACCGCGACCTGCGGCGGCTCCGTGTCGAGGGCGACGCGGGCGCTGATCGTGCCCTGCTGGCCGGGGTCGAGCTTGCTCAGAGCCGAGCTCGAGCCGACGGTCAGCGGCTTCCCCTTCGCGTCGAGCACGCGCATCACCGCACTGACGTTCTGCACCGCCGTCTTGCCCTGGTTGGAGACCGTGGCCGTGATCTCCCACTGTCCCGGCCCGGCGGCCTTCTTTTCGTAGCCGATGAGGACCACCTGCCCGCCGAGCGGCTCCTCGTCCTTCTTCTTCTCGGCTTCCGCGCCGGGCGCCTCCGTATCGACGTGCTTGACGTCGGCGTCGGTCACGACCACGCCCCCCGGCTTCGCGGACGACCGCGCGCCGAGGAACGGGCTGTGCGGCCCGGAGTCCGCCGCGGGAGCCGGCACGGTGGTCTGGCCGGCGGCGGCCTTGGTCGCGGCGAGATCGACCGCCGCCAGGGGGTACCACTCCTCCCGGCCGGTCGCGTAGCGGACGGTGACGTAGGACCCGCTCACCGAATACGCCGCGACATCGAGCTTCTTCCCCCCGGCCAGGACCACGGTGGCGCCGCGGGCCTCGACGGCCAACGCCAGGATCGCAACGATCGTCGCCGCTCGCCTCACCTCACACCTCCCCAGGACACCCGATCATCATACCCTGCTGGTCCAGGCCCCGCCACGGCCTCCCCTCCCGCCCGCCGCGGCCGTGGCACGGCACATATGACGACGCCCCGGGAAACCCCGGGGCGCCGGCTGCGAACACTGGTTTCGACCTCAATCCATAACGACGAGGGTCACGCGGCGGTTCTTCGCCCGCCCCTCGGCGGTCTTGTTGTCCGCGATCGGCTTGAACTTGCCGTAGGAGATCGCGCTCATGCGCACGAGCGGGAAACCGTGCTGCATGTTCAGGTACCGCATCACGGCCTCGGCGCGGGCCTGGCCGAGCATCAGGTTCACCTTGTCCGAGCCGATGTTGTCGGTATTGCCCTGGATCTCGATGTAGACGTTCTTGTTCTGGTCCTTCACCTTCTGCGCGAACGCGTCGAGGGCGGCCTTGGCTTCGGTCGACAGATCGCTCTTGTTGAAACCGAAGTGCACGGCGTCATCGGTGAGCGTCGTCTCGAACAGGAACGAGTGGTTCGCGAGCTTGTTCGCCTCGTCGGCGCGGGCCAACGCTTCCTTGGTGGTGTCCGAGAGCTTCGCGATCTGGTCGTTCTGCATCGCGTCGGACTTCTTCAGGTTCGTGACGTCCATCTGGGTCGCCTCGACCTGCTTCTGCACCTCGCCGATCTTGGCATCGGAGGCCTTGCTGGCGGCCGCCACCTGCTCCTGTACGTACGTCTTGGTGGCGCAGCCCGTAGCACCCAGCGCGCCGATCAACCCAACCGCGAGAACACCCAGCAGCGACTTTCTCATGCGATTCCTCCCTTGGTTCAGGATCACCGATTTGTTATTGAATCACGCTCGCAGCACGAAGTCATTTATAACACAGCGTTCCCTCGCCCTGTCAAGGGCCGACTCGGCTCACGGCAGCGTTCCGCGGTATCCCTGGCGCGCCGCAACCGCGTAGCCGCCGTCGACCTTGACCTCGAGTTTGCGCCACTTGACCAGGCCGATCCCCGACGGATCGAACGTGATGATGTACCGCATCGTCAAGTCCTGCTTCAACTTCCGCGCGAAGAGCGGGAGCTTGGAAGCGGCGTCGACACGCAGATACTGGCCGCCCGAGGCCGCCGCGAACCGGGCCAACGCCTCCTCATAGCTGTCCGGCGGCCCCTCCTCGGCCGGAGGGGGTTCGATCCCCATGGCGTAAAGCGGGTCGGTCAGCCCCTCCAGGATCTTGATCGCGTCCGCCGGCGTCATCGTCGAGGCCGTGTCCACCCCGTCGGTGAAGAGCAAGATGACGCGGCGGATGTTGTGCGCGCCCTCCATGACCTGCGGCGCGGCCGTAAGCATGTCGTACAGAGCCGTCGTCCCATAGCCCTTGAGGGACTCGAGCACCCGCGGCAGCAGTCCCGGGTCGGTGCCGAAGGCGAGGCGCCGTTTGACCTCCCCGGCCCCGAACGTGATCAGGCTGACCTCGTCGTCCGGGCGCAGCTCGCGCACGAACTCCATGATCGCGTCGCGTGTGCGCGCCAGCCGCCGTCCGTTCATCGACCCCGAGGTGTCGACGACGAACGCGTACGAGATCGGGAGCCCGCCCTCACGCCAGAACGACTTGATCGGGAACTCGATGTCATCGACCAAGAGGTGGAAGCGCGACTGCTCCAGGTTCGGCACCAGCCGCCCGCGGCTGTCCTTGACCGTCACCGGCACTAGGATCGATGACACCTCGGCGGAGGCGCGGAACATGTGCTGTTCCGGCGTCTGCGCAGCGACCCCCGTCGCCGCCAGGGACACGAGGCAGCCGACGACCGCGGTGGTCCAGCTCCGCATCGGCCCGCACCACCTCATGCCGGCTCAGAGGACGAACGTCAAGCCGAGGCCGACCTCGGTGAACGTGAGCCAGTTGCGGTCGTAGTGGCAATCTCCCCACCAGCCGCAGTTGTGATCGTTGTTGATGTTGACACTGTGGCCGCGCCAGTCGAACCGGAGCGCGACCTGCGGGGTGAAGAACAGCTTGAGGCCGCCGCCGAAGTCGCCCACCAGCCGGGTGTCCGCAGACAGGCTGCCACCGGTGCCGGCGAACAGCGTGGGGTCGAGCCGCATCGCCCCGATGCCACCGGCCAGGAACGGCACCAGGCGGCTGTGCCCGAAACTGACCTCCATGTTGGCCTCGGCGGTGGTCATGTCCATCCGGCCGATCCGGTTGCGGCCGCTGAACAGCTCGCTGTGTCCGGTGACCAGGTCGGCGCGGCTGCGCGCCAGGAAGCCCTCGAACGCCCAGTTCGGGGTGAAGCGGTACGCGATCCGCACGCCGTACGACGGCGCATCGTCCACGGTGACGTCGAACGGAACCGTGTCGATCGCGCCGCGCGAGATCGTGTCGCCGAACCAGTAGCCGATGGTCGGCGTCACCTCGACGGTGTTCGGAGTCCCTTGTGCCAACACGGGAGAAGACGCGAGGATGAGGCTCAGCACCAACAGCAAGCGGCGCATGTCACTTTCCTCCCTTTCCGCTACGCTCGGCTAGCAACCCGTGCAGTTCGCGCCTGAGGTCCTCCATCGACGCCGCCGAGAAACCCGGGTAGATCCGCACCACGTTCCCCCCGCGGTCCAGCAGGACCGACAGCGGGATCTGGTTGACACCGAGCATCGTCTGGGTCGGGCCGTCGAGCAGGAACACCGGCAAGGTGAGGTCGTTCGCCTTGAAGAAGCCCTCGATGCGCGGCTTCATCACGGCGAGCTGGCCCCCGACCCCGACGTCCTCGGGGGCCGGCGGCAAGTCGACGTCCACGGCCAGGACGACGAGCCCTTTCGCCCCGAACTCGTTGGAGAGCTTCTGCAGCTCCGGCAGCTCGAGCCGGCACGGGCCGCACCAGGTGGCCCAGAAGTCGATGATCGTGGCCGTGCCCAGTGCGTTCCTAAGCTCCACCCCTTGTCCGGACAGGTCGGTGAGCTGAATGTCGGGGAACTTCTCCCGTGCGGGCGGCGGCGGGGCCGCCGCCGCGACCGCAGCCAGGAAAACGCCGACGCCAGCGATGAACGCTCTCGTTCTCATCGGGCGCATGCTACCACGCCGTTGACAGCCGGGCCAGCTTGCGCTATCTTTCACAATTATGGAAGAACGTGAGCTCCACCAGATTGCGGTCGTAGGCGGGGGGATGATGGGACGCTCGATCGCCACGCGGGTGTCCCAGGCGGGCCTGAGCGTGGTCGTGCGCGACATCACCAAGGAACGCACGGACAAGGTCGCCGAGTTGCTCGCAGCCGACCTCGACCACGAGATCGAGCGCTGGGGGCTCACCCAGTCGGAGAAGAAGGCGATCCTCGCGCGCATCGAGTTCACCACAGAGTTGCCGAAGACGTCCGGCTGCGACCTGCTGATCGAGACGATCAACGAGGACTTCGCAGCCAAGAAACAACTCATCCTCGAACTCGACGCGGTTCTGGCGCCCGAGATCCCCATCATCATCAACACCTCGACGCTGTCGATCTCCGAGCTGGCGCAGGGCCTCCAGCACCCCGAGCGCGTGCTTGGCATGCACTTCCTCTACCCCGTCACCACGACCAGGGTCGTCGAGGTCGTCAAGGGCCAGGTAACCAGCGACGACGCGTTCGAGAAGGCGCGGCGGTTCGTCCGCGTCCTCGGCAAGGTCCCGATCCAGGAGTTCGAGTCCCCCGGCTTCATCACCACCCGCGTCGTCATGCCGTTGATCAACGAGGCGGCGCACGTGGTCATGGAGGGGGTCGCCAGCGCCGCCGAGGTGGACCTCGCGATCAAGCTCGGCTACGACTTCAGGTACGGCCCGCTCGAGTGGGCCGACCGCATCGGCTTGCACCGCGTCCTCAACTGGCTCGAGCACCTCTTCCGCGAGACCGGCGAGCCCAAGTTCCGCCCCTGCCCGGTGATCCGCAAGCTGGTGCGCGCCGGGCACACGGGCGCCAGGGTCGGCAAGGGCTTCTTCACCTACGATAGCGAGCGCAGCCGTCTCGATCGCCTGCCGGACGACACGCCGAAGCTCTCCTGAGCCGGCCGGTGGTCGCGACGCTGCACCCGGGAGCTGACCAATGAAGATCATGGTCCTCAACTGCGGTTCCTCCTCCGTCAAGTTCCAGGTCATCGAGACCTCGCTCGAGGCGATCGAGGCCAACACCGACGTCACGCTGGCTCGCGGCGCCGTGGAGAAGATCGGGCTCTCCGACTCCCGCCTCTCGCTCGAGGTGCCGGGCCGCAAGCCGCACCAGGAGATCGCGGAGATCCTCGAGCACCGCGCCGCCGTCGAGCGTGTGCTCAAGGTGCTGACGAGCCAGGAGCACGGCATCCTCGCCGATGCGTCCGAGATCGAGGCGGTGGGGCACCGGATGGTGCACGGCGGCGAGAAGTTCGCGTCGTCCGTGTTCGTCACCCCCGAGGTCGAGGCCATGATCGAGGAGTGCGTGGTCCTCGCGCCGCTGCACAACCCGCACAACCTGCGCGGGCTCACCGCGGCCCGCAGCCTTCTTCCCAAGGTCCCACACGTCGCCGTGTTCGACACCGCATTCCACCAGTCGATGCCGCCCAGAGCGTTCATCTACGGGCTCCCGTACGAGCTCTACACCCGTCACGCCATCCGCCGCTACGGTTTCCACGGCACGTCGCACCGCTACGTGTCGATCCGCACCGCCAACCTGTTGCGGAGGCCGCTCGAGGAGCTGCGGGTCGTCACCTGCCACCTCGGCAACGGCTGCTCGATGGCCGCGGTCGACCGCGGCCACTCGGTTGACACCACGATGGGGTTCACGCCGCTGGAAGGGCTCCTGATGGGGACGCGCTGCGGCGACCTCGACCCCGCAATCGTGTCGTGGGTCCTCGCCATGGAGGACGTGACCCTCGCCCAGCTCAACGCGATGCTCAACAAACACTCGGGGCTCTACGGCGTCTCCGGCGTCTCCTCGGACATGCGCGAGATCGAGAAGGCGTGCGCCACCGGCAACCGGCGCGCCTGCCTCGCCCTCGACATCTTCTGCTACCGCATCAAGAAGTACATCGGCGCCTACGCCGCGGCGATGGGCGGCGTGGACGCCGTGACGTTCACCGGCGGGATCGG